>CANHGC010000001.1 GCA_947460045.1 Bacteroidota bacterium
CCTTCTGGGGGTGTTGCGAAGTTGGCGTTGTTGGTTCCGCTGCCGTCTTGAGCATCTGCGCTCACCGCATCGTTGCCTATGCCTTTTCCAGAATAGTTTTTCTGTTGGAAATTGCCTGATTCTTCATCGAATCCATAGTGCTGCGACAAATCATGCATCATGTTGTTTGCCACGAACAAATTATTGATGGCAAAATCCCTATAATTCACGGGATCCGCTTCATTTCTGTTATAAGTAAAATCGAACACCAACGAAGTACCACCATTGGGGCTGTAACCCGGCTGATTGTTGGCATCTGCATCCTCTGAAGCGTATACGTTGTTTCCCCGGGTAATGGTATATTCTGCACCCGCCGCGCCGTTTACATCATGCCAACCATAGGGCGATGCTTGGGCATCCGCGGGACTGCTTAAATTTGATGGGTTGCCATACAGCGGACTTTCTGTGGGGTACGCATAGGCTTTATAAGTTGCACCATCGCCCCTTCTGTTCAATGTTTTGCCTCCGCCAGACTGAGTCAAGGCAGCACTAGCATTGGCAGCACCGGTCCCACTTTTGTGGTTATGAAAATGGGAAGGCGCGCAGGATACCGTCCAACTGTGTCGCTGCAGCAAAGACCCATCTTCCGAAATCCATACATTCACCCAATCCGATGTTTTTGCATTGAAGAAAACGTAATACTTGGCTGGTATCAAATCCCCAGAGGCATTGGGCCAAGCAACGGTTTGCTCGTAGTATTTGCCTTCTTCGAATTGAGTTCCCGTTTTCATCGATTCCCAAATCACATTTGCAGGAATTTCTGATGGCGTTGTATATACCAATTTGAGCGCAACATCACCCAATATAGATGTGTTTAATTGTGCAAAATCACCCTTCAAATGCTCGGCAACGTGAGGCACGGCGCGATTGGTTGTATAATACAGGGTACCATCCGGACGAAAATGCAAACCCATAACACCGTTCACTACCGGAATGCCGTTGATGGTTTGGAGCACATAAGCATGTCCTTCACCGGAACGATCAATCACCAAGTCTTGAATTTGGGCCATCTGCATATCCTCTGGCACCATACCCCATTTGCCTTGAATGGCCAACTCTTTGGCTTTATTGAGTGCGATGGTTTTAGATATTGTTGGGGTATTGTTCTGCGCTGCAAGGGATGCGCAACCCAAAAACAAGGCCACCGTTCCAAGATGAAAAATCAATTTCGAATTCATGAACTTGCAAGATATCAGTTTGGATTGGGTTGCGCAAAATTTTGCAACAAAAAAGCCCCGCGAAGGCGGGGCTTTTTCCAATACTCTTATACAAAATTCTACTTAGCAGTATTTGAACATACTACCGCCATAGATTGCATTTTCACCCAATTCTTCCTCAATGCGGAGCAATTGATTGTATTTCGCCATCCGATCAGAACGCGAAGCACTTCCAGTTTTAATCTGTCCGCTATTCATTGCAACCGCCAAATCTGCGATGGTGCTGTCTTCAGTTTCACCACTTCTATGACTAATCACGTTGCTATAACTGTGACGCGTAGCCAATTGAATGGCATTCAACGTTTCGGTAAGTGTGCCAATTTGGTTTACCTTAATCAAAATACTATTGGCAATACCTTCGGTGATACCTCTTTGTAAGCGATTCACATTGGTCACAAACAAATCATCGCCAACCAACTGCACCTTGCTACCAACAGCATCGGTCAATTTTTTCCAACTGGCCCAATCATCTTCGGCACAGCCATCTTCGATTGAAACAATGGGATATTTCTTGCACCACTCAGCCCAATAGTTCACCATCTCATCCCCGGTAAATACTTTTCCATCAGACTTTTTGAAAGTATACAAACCGGTTTTCTCATCATAAAACTCACTCGTTGCTGCATCCATAGCAATGAACATGTCTTCGCCCGGACGGTATCCCGCTTTTTCGATCGCACGAAGTACAATCTCTATCGCTTCTTCATTGCTTTGGATATTGGGTGCAAATCCCCCTTCATCTCCAACATTTGTGCTGTAACCAGCCGACTTCAATACCGATTTCAAATGATGAAACACTTCAACGCCCATACGCAAACCTTGAGAAAAACTCTCGGCTTTTACTGGCATTACCATGAATTCTTGAAAATCAATTTTGTTATCGGCATGCGCCCCACCATTCAAAATATTCATCATAGGCACTGGCAACACATTGGCGTTTACACCACCCACATACTTATACAAAGGCATACCCAATTCATCGGCAGCAGCCCTGGCACAAGCCAAAGACACGGCCAAAATTGCATTGGCACCCAAACGAGACTTATTGGGCGTACCATCCATGTCGCACATGATGGCATCGATTTCGTTTTGAGCACAAACCTCTGTACCCTCCAGGGCCTCTGAAATATAATTGTTTACATTCTCAACTGCCTCGAGGACACCCTTTCCCAAATAAACATCCTTTTCATCGTCTCGCAATTCCGCCGCTTCATGGATGCCAGTGCTCGCACCGGATGGAACGGCCGCTCTACCAAATCCACCGTCTTCGGTGAAAACTTCTGCTTCTACGGTTGGATTTCCGCGGGAATCCAAAATTTGACGGGCCTGAATGTGGGTGATTTCGCTCATAGGGTATAGGTGTTATTTCTTATGCTTATTTAATAGTTCGATGAATTGATCAAACAAATACAACGAATCGTGAGGACCAGGAGATGCTTCTGGGTGATGCTGAACAGAGAATGCTGGAACATCCAACCGAGCGATACCTTCCACCGTATCATCATTCAGATTTACGTGTGTGAGTTGCACTTTGTTCGACAAAGACTCATTATATCTAACTGCAAAACCATGATTTTGACTGGTGATCTCACTTCTACCGGTGATTAAATTCTTCACAGGATGATTCAAACCACGATGTCCATGGTGCATTTTATACGTTTCCAAACCAGAGGCCAAACTCAACAATTGATGACCTAAGCAAATACCAAAGGTTGGCATTCCGCCATCCACCAATTCTTTCACGGCCGCTATCGCATAATCCATAGATGCAGGATCGCCTGGGCCATTGCTAATCATCAAGCCATCGGGGTTCCATGCTTTCACCTCCGCAGCAGTTGTATCCCAGGGGAAAATCCCCAAATAACAACCACGCTCAACCAAACAACGAGAGATGTTTAATTTATTCCCATAATCCAATAACGCCACACGATAAGGTGATGTTTCATCTCCCATGGTATGAAAGGCATCAGTAGAAACTTTCGAAGCCAGTTCAAGACCATCCATGGACGGCACCGAATTCAACTGAACCAATAGCGACTCTACATCAAAGTTATCAGAGGAGATAATGGCATTTTTTGCGCCAGTTTCGCGCAGGTGACGTACCAACTGCCTTGTATCAATTTCAGAAATCCCTACCAATCCATTCTCCATGAAATAGCTATCCAAACTATCGGATCCATTTTTTCTGGAATAATTGTGTGAGAATTTCTTACAAACCAAGCCGGCTATTTTAATCCCATCGCTTTCGATTTCTTCATCGTGCACACCGTAATTGCCGATGTGATCGGAAGTCATAACCAAAATTTGACCAAAATAAGAAGGGTCCGTAAACACCTCTTGATATCCAGTCATTCCTGTATTAAAACAAATTTCTCCGGTAGTTGTACCTATCTTGCCTACGGCTGTACCATGAAAAACGGTACCATCTTGTAGCACCAAAAGTGCTGGGGTTAGTTGTGCATTCACTTCAAGGGATCAAATTTCGTATATTTACTTCAACTGCTCAAACTTTGTGGGAAAAATATTGCTGTTCTCACAAAGTACTTAGTTAGCGAGATCGCCATCATTGGGTTGATTCTGTTTCGGAAACCAGATCGACCAAAAAATACTCAACGCCAAAATCGATATAATCACCAACAAATTATGTATTTCATTGAATCCATACATGTGGGCGTATTTCTCCAACAACATTTTCAAACCGATATATACCAATATCATCGACAGACCATATTTTAGACTGTAAAATTTATCCATCCCAGCTCCCAATAAGAAGTACAATGAACGAAGTCCCATCACGGCAAAAATATTTGAGAAAAACACAAGGTAAGGATCTCTAGTTACTCCAAAAACTGCCGGAACACTGTCTACAGCAAAAACCACATCGGTAACATCTACAATGATCAAGACCAAAAACGGAATCGTTAAAAACAACTTGCCATTCTCGCGAATAAAAAACCGCGTTTCACTGGGATTATTCTCAGCCACACGAAACCACCTCTTAGCGAATCGCACCACCACGTGATTGTCTGTCTCAAAAGCTTCTTCCTCTCCGGATTTTAACATTTTAAACCCACTGTACACCAAAAAGGCCCCAAATAAATACATCACCCACTCAAATTTCGATACGATCTCACTGCCCAAATAAATAAACAGAAACCGCAATACCACTGCCCCAATTACGCCCCAAATCAAAATCCTCTTTTGATTTTCACCATTCATTTTGAACGATTGAAAAATCAACAATATCACAAACAAATTGTCTATGCTCAATGCATACTCCAACAAAAATCCACTCAAATAGGAAATCGCTGCAGTTTTGGAAAAATCTTGCATCGCATGTTCAAAGCCCATCGACATATCAAACTGCACTTTGTAATCCACTTGATATTTCATCAAATCACTTACTCCAGCAACATTGTGTAAATCACCGTGGAACAGATATACAAATACCGTCATCAACAACCCCACTGAGAACCAGCCCAATGTATGCATCAATGCCTGCTTGGCCGTAACCTCATCGTGTGTAGATTTTGAGAATACACCCAAATCCCACAACATCCCCACCATCAAAACAACAAAAAAAGCACCCAAAAAAATGATCTGCGTCATACCGTTTTGCAAAGGTAAGCCGAATACCTAAGAAAGCCCATCGCCAAGCCAACAGAAATTGGTAGATTTGCATACAATGCAAAAGAAAATCTCATCTGTTGTAAAAAACGCAAGCCTTAGCGCCGTTGCGGGTTTATTATTATTAATCACCACCCAATCTCATAGGCCAGAGGAAGGCATGTTTCCGCTGAATTACGTGAACATCAGCGATCTAAAAAATGCAGGACTAAAACTGGAAGGTCAAGACATATTCAATCCCAACGGACTAAGCCTTACCAATGCTTTGGTGAAAGTGGGCGGTTGTACTGGAAGTTTCATTTCAAACGAAGGACTCGTCATTACAAACCACCACTGTGTTTATGGCGCCGTAGCAGACGCAAGTACCGTTGAAACCAATCACCTAGAGAACGGCTTTGTCGCAAAAACAAAGGAGCAAGAAATTCCAATCAACATGCCTTGCAAAATCACGGAAAGCTATGAAGATGTCTCGGAGCGGGTTTTAATGGGCATCGACGAATCCTTCTCTCCAAGCCAACGCGCCGCAAGCATTAGCAAAAATATCAGCAATATCGTTGCCGAGGAAAGAACCAAACACCCAGACAAAAGCATCGAAATATCTGAAATGTTCGTAGGCAAAAGTTACACGCTATTTAGATATGTATTTTTAAAGGATGTACGATTGGTTTTGGCACCCCCTGTAACCATCGGACAGTTTGGTGGTGATTCTGACAACTGGGAATGGCCGCGCCACAACGGCGATTTCAGCCTAGTACGTGTATATGTTGGTAAAGATGGAAAATCAGCCAGCTACAACAAAGACAACGTTCCGTACAAACCTGCTAAAACGTTAAAAATCAATCCAAAAGGAACCAAAGAAGGTGACTTCGTATTCATCATGGGTTACCCTGGCAGAACATTTAGAAATGAAACCGCACCCTATTTGGCGTTTCAAGAAAATGTTAACCTACCCAAAATACAAGGTTTCTATGCTTGGTATCTTGGACAAATAAAGGATATTACCAAAGAAAATGAAGCGGAAAGATTGGCATTCGCTGGGGATGTGCAAAGTTTAGAGAACGTAGAAAAAAATTATCGCGGAAAAATCCAAGGTTTACGAAGAACCCAATTGGTCAGTGCTCGCAACAACGAAGAAAATCAAATGTTGGAATGGGCCAGAAAACAGCCTAGATACCAAAAAACTGGGGTCGCAGCCATCGATACACTTCGAAATCAATGGGCCATAAAAAATGCAACCAAAGATGTTCGATATTGGACACAGTTCACAAACAACCAAAGCAAGTATAGTTACGCCATCGCAGCAATTGAAAATGCTCGCATGCAATGGGCAATCGTATTAAACAATGCGAAAACAAACACAGTTTCTAGTGCAACCTCAAATGCAAATAACATATCGGATGCCAAAAAAGCCATCTTATCGAGCCTCAGCAAGCAATTGAGCACAATTGAAATACCTCTAAACCAAGAACTGGAAAAGCGAGTGTTGGTTAAAATGGCGATAGAAGGCATCGAACTGATGAAACATACCGATGTCATCGCGAACAATTACAGACAAAGCAACATGTTTGGCGAACAACAAGCCTACTTCGATAATAGATTAAAAGTTATGTTGAAGGGACAAACGCCAGAAACATGGGCTAAGAATGCGGCAACCCAAACCCGCATCAATCAGATATCAGAAATCAAAGCCATCGCAGAAGCAGCGAAATTAGCCGCTAACGCGATCACTGAATCGAATCAAAACACTTACAACGCGAAATGGTGGGACAAATCCATTTGCAAGGAAGACGCTTTGAGTCAATGGGGTCGTTTGGTCAATCGGATCATAGGACCTGTAAGCACGCAATCGGCTAAAATAGAAGAAGTCATAAAAGCGGCCATGCCTGTGTATTTGGATATGCGCAGAGATTTCAAGGCCACTCAATTCATACCTGATGCCAATAGTACTTTGCGCCTAACGTATGGATATATCAAGCGATACAGTCCGAATGATGGGGAAACACACCAACCATACACCTATTTAGAGGGTATTTTCGAGAAGGCAAACACACGTCCCGATTACAGATTGCCGAGCATTGTTGCCGATAATCTTCGAATCAAGGACATCGCTCCTGTGTTTAAAGACCCAGAAACCGGTAAAGTAATCGTTGGGATGCTTTACAATCTAGACACTACCGGCGGTAACAGTGGTTCACCAGTTTTGAATGAAAGAGGTGAATTGATCGGCATCAATTTCGATCGAAGTTTTACCGCTACGATCAATGATTACGCTTGGAATGAGAATTATAGCAGATCAATTGGATGCGACATTCGATATGCTTTGTTTGTGATGAAGTACGTATCGAAAGCTGACCATATCTTGGCTGAAATAGGAATTACTGAAGACATGTTACAGGGGAGATAATTCTCTCCCCTATATTTCTCCCTAAAAAGATACATAAATGAAAATCCATGCAAACACAATTCTGTGGTTTTGCCAGGGTACCCCAATTTTGAAAATATCAGTATTTATGTAATGGTAAACGATTAAAATTTAAGTGTTAAAACAAAAAGGCCACCCAATTGGGTGGCCTTTTTTATGATTCAGTGAATGAATTACTTTGTTTCTTCTGTAGATTCTTCAGTAGAATCTGCAGCCGCAGCCTCATCAATCGCTGGAGTTTCAGCAACTCCCTCTTCAGCAACTACTTCTTCTACAACAGCCTCAGCCACTTCAGCCTTGGGAGTTGATGTTTTGGCAGTAGCAGTAGTAGCACCACCACGACGTGAACGACGTGTAGTTGACTTTTTCTTGTCGGCATTAAAGCCTTCGAAGAATTCGTTAAAGTCTACCAATTCGATCATAGCCATTTCAGCGTTGTCACCAGCTCTGTTACCTGTTTTCAAAATCCGGGTATAACCACCAGCTCTGTTGGCCACTTTACCGCCCACTACTGTGAACAATTCAGTAACAGCAACCTTGTCTTTCAAATAAGAAAAAGCAGTACGATAGTTGTGAGTTGTACCTTCCTTACTGCGAGTAATGATTGGTTCTACAAATACGCGCAAAGCTTTTGCTTTTGCTACTGTGGTAACGATGCGTTTGTGTATGATCAAAGAAGAAGCCATGTTCGACAACATCGCAGCGCGGTGTGAAGCGGTTCTTCCCAAATGATTAAATTTCTTTCCGTGTCTCATCTCTTAATTAGTCTTCGTTAATGTTGTATCTAGCAACGTCCATTCCAAAGTGCAAGCCTTTTTCGCGAACAAATTCTTCCAATTCAGACAATGATTTTTTACCAAAGTTTCTGAATTTCAAAAGGTCATCGATGTGGTAATTTACCAATTCTCCCAAAGTTTTGATTTCTGCGGCCTTCAAACAGTTGTAGGCACGTACAGACAAATCAAGATCAGCCAAAGGAGTCTTCAAAATTTTACGCATTGAAAGGAATCCTTCATCTACTTCTTCAACAGCTTTGCTTGCTTTAGATTCAGGCATGATATTCTCATCACTGAACAATACAAAGTGTTGAATCAAAATTTTGGCAGCTTCTTTCATGGCTTCTTCTGGATGAATGCTACCATCGGTAGTTACTTCCATAACCAATTTCTCGTAATCAGTTCTTTGCTCTACACGGAAATCTTCAACGCTATATTTAACGTTACGGATTGGTGTGTAAATAGAATCGATTGCGATGGTACCGATTTGGGCATCCTTTACCTTATTCTCCTCTGCTGGAACATATCCACGACCCTTACCTACGGTGATTTCCAATTCCATGTTTACAGTTGGTTCCATGTTACAGATAACCAATTCTGGGTTAAGGATATTGAAAGCGTTGGTGTAGCGACCGATGTCACCCGCCAAGAACTGATCTTTTCCTTTTACCGAAATGAAAATTTTCTCTTGTTCTTCGGTAGAAGAATTTGATTTGAAACGAACTTGTTTCAAATTTAAAACCATCTCAACAACATCTTCAGTTACACCTTTGATGGTACTGAATTCATGATCAACGCCCTGAATTTTCACAGAGGTAATGGCATAACCTTCCAATGATGAAAGAAGGATTCTGCGCATGGCATTTCCAATGGTTACACCGTAGCCTTTTTCCAAAGGACTGAATTCAAACAGTCCATGGAAATCGGTGGCTTTGTGCATAACCACTTTATTTGGTTTTTGAAAAGGTATTACACCCATGATTTTTTCTAATTATTTGCTATAAAGTTCGACAATCAACTGCTCTTTGATGTTCTCAGGAATTTCTGAACGCTCAGGATAAGTCAAAAACTTACCACTCAAATCGTTTCCATTCCAATCGATCCAGCTAAAGCGGTTGTTTACTTTACTTACTGAATTGGTAATAACTTCTAATGATTTAGAACGCTCACGCACAGCAACTACATCACCAGGACGCAATTGATAGCTCGGAATGTTCACTACCTCACCATTCACCAAAATGTGACAGTGAGAAACCAACTGACGGGCACCACGGCGCGTTGGAGCAATACCCATACGGTATACTGCGTTATCCAAACGAGCTTCCAAGAATTTCAACAAATTCTCACCGGTAATTCCCTTCTTTGCAGCCGCACGCTTGAACGTGTTACGGAACTGCTTCTCCAATACACCATATGTGTATTTGGCCTTTTGCTTCTCAGCCAACTGAACTGCGTACTCCGATTTTTTAGGCTTACGACGAGAATTCCCGTGTTGACCTGGACCGTAGTTCTTTTTTTCAAGTGCTTTGTCTTTTCCGAAAATCGCTTCGCGGAAACGACGTGCAACCTTTGATTTTGGACCTGTATATCTTGCCATTGGTTTTTTCTTCTTACTAAATTAAACTCTTCTACGCTTAGGAGGACGGCAACCGTTGTGAGGCATTGGGGTAATATCAGTAATAGACATAACCTCGATACCTACGGTTTGCAGATTACGAATCGCGCTATCACGACCGCTACCTGGACCTTTTACAAAAACTTCAACCTTTCTCAAACCTGCATCGTAAGCAACTTTGGCGCAATCCAATGAAGATACTTGGGCTGCATATGGGGTGTTCTTCTTTGAACCTCTGAATCCCATTTTACCAGCAGATGACCAGCTAATTACCTGTCCATCTACGTTTGTAACAGAGATGATAATATTATTGAAAGTAGCACGGATGTGCACTTGACCCATAGGATCAACTTTTACCTTCTTTTTTACTACTTTTTTCTTATTTGTATTTGCCATGATTCTGTTCGATACTATGGATTACTTAGTGGCTTTTTTCTTACCCGCAACTGTCTTACGCTTACCTTTTCTGGTACGTGCATTGGTGCTCGTACGCTGACCACGTACCGGCAAACCTTTACGGTGACGCTGTCCACGATAACAACCGATGTCCATCAATCGCTTGATGTTCAATTGAACCTCAGACCTCAATTCACCCTCAGTTTTGATATTGGCAGTGATGAAGTTACGGATTGATGCCAATTCGTCATCGTTCCATTCATTCACTTTCTTATCGTGACTGATCCCTGCCTGATCCAAAATCAATGCAGCTCTACTACTACCTATACCGTAGATGTAGGTTAGGCCAATTACGCCTCTTTTGTTTTTGGGAATATCTATCCCTGCTATCCTAGCCATTATGGTTATCCTTGTCTTTGCTTATACTTTGGGTTCTTCTTGTTAATAACATACACCTTACCCTTACGGCGTACGATTTTACAGTCTACACTGCGCTTTTTTACTGCGGTTCTTACTTTCATGGTCTTACTTATATCTATATGAAATTCTACCTCGCGTTAAATCGTAAGGCGACATTTCAACTTGTACACGATCTCCAGGTAGGATACGGATGTAGTGCATACGCATCTTTCCTGATATTGTTGCTATGATTTCATGTCCGTTTTGCAACTTCACACGGAACATGGCGTTCGATAATGCTTCGCTTATCGTACCATCTTGTTTTATTGCATCTTGCTTAGACATGTTGTTAAAAGGGCTGCGAAATTAATAAACTTATTATTAAAAATCAACTTGACTGTACTGATTTGTCATTCTACCCTTCATTTTACCTCCACCACTCATCAATCCGTCGTATTTACGCATCAATAAGTAACTGTCGATCTGTTGAAGAGTATCCAAAACAACACCCACCAAAATCAATAAACTCGTACCCCCAAAAAACTGACTAAATTCTTGGTTCACCTTGAATGCCACAGCTACTACCGGCATCACAGCCACAAGGCTAATGAATACAGCACCTGGGAAAGTGATTCTCGAAATTACTCCGTCAATAAAGTTGGCAGTTTGTTTACCAGGTTTGATACCGGGTATGAATCCATTATTTCTCTTCATATCATCTGCCATTTGCACGGGATTAAAGATGATCGCTGTGTAGAAATATGTGAATACCACAATCAAAAATATCAAGATTGCATTGTGCCAAAAACTGTTGGGATTCATCATACTCATCAACCACTCTGGTGGAGCCGTTTGAGTATAGAAGCTTCCAATAGTAGCTGGCAAGAAAAGAATGGCTTGTGCGAAAATGATAGGCATTACACCCGCTGCCAATATTTTGATAGGCAAATACTGACGAGCACCACCGTATTGTCTGTTTCCTACAACCCTCTTGGCGTAGTTGATAGTAATCTTACGTGTACCTTGAGTTAACAAAATAACACCCAAAACAACCATGAACCAAAGTACCATTTCGATGATGAACAAAATGAAACCAGCGTCTTGAAAACGGAAGACCATCTCACTCAACAAAGCTGAAGGCATGCGGGCTATGATACCCACCATGATCAACAAACTAATACCATTACCCAATCCACGATCGGTGATACGTTCGCCCAACCACATAGTAAACATTGTACCAGCAGTCAACAAAAACATATTCGTAATCATGAACATACCAGGTGTGATAACATCGGTGAAATTGTACAACAAAGCCTGTCCGTTACCGGGTGTAGATGCGATGTTGTTCAAATAACCGTAAGCCTGCACCATGGTAAAGGCAATTGTAAGGATACGCGTGTATTGATTGATTTTTCTACGACCTTCCTCTCCCTCTTTCTGCAATCTTTGGAATGCAGGAACGGCGATTGAAAATAGCTGCATGAAAATCGACGCCGAAATGTAAGGCATAATTCCCAAAGCAAAAATGGCACCGCGACCGAAAGCTCCACCCGCGAAGGTGTTGATCAGTCCCAAAATGTTATTTTTTGTTTGGTTGTTTAACCCCTCCAATGCATCGCTATCGATACCTGGCAAGATCACATATGAACCCAAACGATAGATCACCAACAACGACAAAGTATAAACAATGCGTTTACGGAGATCCTCGATAGACCAAATATGTTTGAAAGTTTCAATCAGCTTTTTCATGGATTCAGTTATTAAGCGATTTCAGTTGCACTTCCACCCGCCTTCTCAATGGCCGCTTTTGCAGTTCCTGAGAATTTGTGTGCGTGAACTTCCAAAGCGATGGTGATTTCACCACGACCCAATACTTTCACCAATTCGCGCTTGTTTACCAAGTGTCTCTCAACCATAAACTGATGATCGATTTTGTTTACACCCGCTGATTCAGCAATCTGTTGCAATACATCCAAGTTAATGGCTGCATACTCGATGCGATTGATGTTTTTGAAACCACCCTTAGGAATACGGCGTTGCAAAGGCATTTGACCACCTTCAAAACCGATCTTACGGCTATAACCTGTGCGCGATTGAGCACCTTTGTGACCTTTTGTAGATGTTCCACCACGTCCCGAACCTTGACCACGGCCAATACGTTTACGATTCTTTATGGAACCTTCTGCAGGTTTTAAATTACTGAGATTCATCTTTTTAATTAATCAGCGTTTTCAACTTTTAACAAATGACTTACTGTGCGAACCATTCCCTCAGTTGAAGAATTCAATTCAACTACGCGAGTGGCGTGCATCTTGTTCAAGCCCAGGGCTTTCAACGTGGCTTTCTGGTTTTTCGGATATCCAATGCCACTCTTAATTTGTGTGATTTTTACCTTAGACATATCGATTAACCATTAAATACTTTTTTCATACTGATTCCGCGCAACTGAGCCACTGAAAGTGGATCACGCATTTTCACCAAAGCATCAAAAGTTGCTTTTACTACGTTGTGTGGGTTCGATGATCCTTTTGATTTGGCCAATACATCGGTAACACCGGCACTTTCCAAAACCGCACGCATCGCACCACCGGCAATTACTCCAGTACCGTGTGCAGCTGGTTTCAAAAATACATGTCCACCACCAAAACGACCAATCTGTTCGTGAGGCACTGTGCCATTGATAACAGGAACCTTGATCAAATTTTTCTTTGCATCTTCAATTCCTTTGTTGATGGCGTCCATCACTTCACCTGATTTGCCCAATCCATGTCCTACTACACCTTTGCCATCTCCTACAACTACCAAAGCGGTAAAGTTGAAGGTACGACCACCTTTGGTAACCTTAGATACACGGTTGATTGATACAACCTTCTCGGTTAAAGTGAGTTCACTGGGTCTAACTCTTACAATATTGCTATTCAACATGATCGTTTCTTTTAGAATTCGAGACCACCCTCACGAGCGCCCTCTGCCAAACTTTTAACACGACCGTGGTATAAGTTACCACCACGATCAAAAACTACTGACTTGATACCGGCTTCAATGGCACGTGCTGCGATGGTTTTACCCACGATGCTTGCCTTTTCTACCTTGGTTACTTTGTTTGCTGTGATTACTGCTTCGCGAGAAGAAGCTGCACACAAAGTAGTTCCATTGCTATCATCGATGATCTGCGCATATATCTCCGCATTGCTTCTGAATACACTCAAACGAGGACGTACTCCTGTTCCAGAAACTTTACCGCGAATTCTACGCTTAATTTTGTTCTTATTATTGATTTTCTTAGTGTTTGCCATTTTTTCGGTCCTCCTTATTTCTTAGAAGCAGATTTACCAGCCTTTCTACGCAATACCTCACCAGCAAAACGAATACCTTTTCCTTTGTACGGCTCAGGCTTACGGAATGAACGGATTTTGGCTGCTACTTGACCCAACAATTGCTTGTCGGCACACTCCATCATAATAGCTGGAGCTTGACCTTTCAAGGTTTCGGTAGTTACTTTGATTTCTTTTGGAACCTCCAACATGATTTTGTGTGAGTATCCCAATACAAATTCTACAAGATTACCCTCGTTAGAGACTTTGTAACCTACACCTACCAATTCCTGACGAACACTATGTCCTTGGCTTACACCAACTACCATATTGTTAATGAGGGCACGATACAACCCGTGAAGGGCTCTGTGCATCTTACTGTCGCTGGGGCGATTGACTGTCAAAACACCTTCCGCGATATCAATAATCATATCAGGGTTGATCTCTTGTGACACTTCTCCTTTTGGACCCTTCGCTACCACCAAGCCATTGCTTACCGTTACGGTAACACCTGCTGGAATGGTAATGGGTAATTTTCCTACGCGTGACATTTATTTTTCGTTTTTAAATTTTTTATGAAACAAAACACAAAACTTCACCACCAACACCCAACAAACGGGCTTCCTTATCGGTCATTACACCTTTAGACGTGGTAATAATAGCTACTCCCAAACCATTCAATACCTTGGGCATATCAACCGCATTAGAATATCTACGCAAACCAGGAGTACTCACACGCTTCAATGAAGTGATGGCACTTTGCTTTGTTTGATTGTGATATTTCAACGCAATCTTGATAACACCTTGGTGGTTGTCGGTATCTTCAAATTTGTATTTCAAGATATAACCCTTTTCGTATAACACGCGGGTCATTTCTTTCTTTAAGTTACTTGCGGGTATTTCAACCACACGGTGCTTGGCTTTTACTGCATTGCGCAAGCGGGTCAGATAATCTGCAATTGGATCTGTCATTGCTGTATATATTTTACCAACTAGATTTGGTTACACCTGGGATTTTACCATCGCTGGCCAATTGGCGGAACTGATTCCGGCAAATGCCAAACACTCTCATATAGCCACGAGGTCTACCTGTTAACTTGCAACGATTGCGCAAGCGAACGGGTGACGCATTACGAGGAATTGCCTGCAACGCATCGTAGTTGCCCTCAGCTTTTAATTTGGCGCGCTTTTCAGCGTAACGTGCAACCATGGCTTCACGTTTGCGCTGTCTGGCCTTCATTGATTCTTTTGCCATCTCTTATTTGGTTTTAAAGGGAAATCCTAAACTTTTTAACAATTCTAAACACTCTTCATCGGTTTTAGCAGATGTCACAATCGTGATATCCATACCCGTGATCTTATTCACCTTGTCGATGTCGATCTCTGGGAAAATGATCTGCTCAGTGATACCCATAGTAAAGTTACCTCTACCATCGAAACCCTTCACATTCAAACCCTGGAAATCACGCACACGAGGCAAAGAAATCGTAATCAAACGATCCAAGAAATCGTACATACGCTCCTTGCGCAAAGTAACCTTTGCACCAATTGGAACATTCTTACGCAACTTGAAGTTAGATATATCCTTCTTTGAAAAGGTGGCTTGCGCTTTCTGACCGCTGATCTTGGTCATTTCTTCAATCGCAGAATCAACCAACTTTTTATCATTCACCGCAGCACCAATACCTTGGTTGAGAACAACCTTCTCAATATGTGGAATCTGCATGTGGTTTTTGTAGGTGAATTTCGCCATCATAGCGCCTACAACTTCTTCTTTATATTTCGTTTGTAACCTTGGAACGTAGCTCATGGTTTTCTATATTATTTGATAAATTCACCAGTTGTTTTAGCGAAACGCTGCAATTTACCAGCTTCGTTAATTTTACGACCCACGCGAGTTGCTGTTCCACCAACTACCACCATCAAATTTGACAAATGGATTGGGGCTTCAATTTTCTCGATACGACCAGATGTGTTCTGAGCAGAAGGTTTGTAGTGCTTGGTTACCAAGTTCAATCCTTCAACCACAGCACGATTGGTAGATGGCAACATACGCAACACCTTTCCAGATTTGCCCTTGTCGTCGCCCGCCAACACCTTTACAGTGTCGCCTTTTTTTACGTGCAATTTTACTTTGCTATTTACTTTATTAGCCATCTCTTATAATACTTCAGGAGCCAAAGAAACAATCTTCATAAATTGCTTGTCGCGCAATTCCCTTGCAACAGGGCCGAAAATACGAGTACCTCTAGGCTCATCGTTGTTGTTTAACAATACGCAGCTGTTTTCATCGAAACGGATGTAAGATCCATCAGGTCTGCGCACTTCTTTCTTTACGCGTACCACAACGGCCTTAGATACCGATCCTTTTTTCACGTTGCTTCCGGGGATCGCTGCTTTAACCGAAACAACAATTTTATCACCAACACTCGCGTATCTGCGGCCTGTACCACCCAATACACGGATGCAAAGAACTTCCTTCGCACCGCTGTTGTCGGCTACTCTCAATCTGGATTCTTGTTGTACCATTTTATTTAGCTTTTTCTACGATTTCTACCAATCTGAAGCGTTTTGTCTTGCTCAGAGGACGAGTCTCCATGATACGAACGATATCGTTCATGCCACATGTGTTGGCCTCGTCATGCGCTGTATACTTCTTGGTCTTCTTGAAGTATTTACCGTATTTAGGGTGCTTTACATTGCGAACTACCGCAACTACGATGGTTTTATCCATCTTGGCGCTAGCAACAACACCTACGATTTCTTTTCTTGCGTTTCTTACCGTTTCCATTAGTTTTCTTGGCTTTGGTTGATTTTCCTTTCGAAGGCATTCATTTCTGCCTCTTGACGACGTGCATTCAACTCTGTCAACATGCGAGCCACGTCTTTTCTTGCTTCCTTCATCTTGTGAGGGTGCTCAATTTGAGATACTGCGTTTTGAAATCTCATTTTCGTTAAACGCTTTTTCTCCTCTTTGTAGCGCTCTACGAGCTCTTTATTTGGAAGCGACTTGATATCTGCGTACTTCATTGATTAGTTCTCCTCGTTATAATCTGGACGGACAACAAATTTACAAGCTACCGGCATTTTCTGTGCAGCCAAACGCATACCTTCTTTGGCGATTTCCAACGGCACACCCGCTACTTCAAACATGATTGTTCCTGGTTTAACAATGGCAACCCAATATTCTGGGGCACCTTTACCTTTACCCATACGTACCTCTGCAGGCTTTTTGGTAATTGGCTTATCAGGGAAAATACGGATCCAAACCTGACCTTCACGCTTCAAGTAACGCGTTACAGCGATACGTGCAGCTTCTATCTGTCTCGCGGTGATCCATGATGGCTCCAATGATTTTAAACCAAAGCTACCATAGGATATCAAATGTCCGCGCGTGGCAAGGCCCTTTACTTTGCCTTTGTGTTGTTTTCTAAATTTTGTTCTTTTTGGACTCAGCATAGCTTAATTCTCCTTATTAATTCTGCCTTCTACGGCGATCTCCACCACGGTCCCCACCACGATTACGGTCTCCACCACGCTGATCTCTACGATCTGGGCGATTACCACCATCACGGCGACGATCTTGTTCAACTTGTGGAGACAAATCTACCTTACCGTAGATCTCTCCTTTACACAACCATACCTTGATACCAATCTTACCATATACAGTTTGAGCTTCAACCAATGCATAGTCGATGTTCGCACGCAATGTATGCAATGGCGTTCTACCATCTTTGTACATCTCTGAACGTGCAATTTCACCACCATTCAAACGGCCGCTGATACGAACCTTGATTCCTTCAGCACCCATTTTCATGGTACCTTGAATCGCATTCTTAATCGCTCTCTTGTATGAAAAACGGTTCTCAATCTGCTGGGCAATGTTCTCACCTACCAAACGAGCATCCAATTCTGGACGTTTGATCTCGCTGATGTTGATCTGAACATCTTTTCCAGTAATCTTCTTGATTTCTTCGCGGATAGCGTCTACTTCCCCGCCCCCTTTACCAATCACAATACCAGGACGGCTTGTGTGGATGGTTAAAGTGATGCGCTTCAACGTTCTTTCAATCACAACCTTCGCGATGCCTCCTTTCGGAATGCGTACACGCAAATAGTTCCGGATTTTCTCGTCTTCAACGAGCTTATCTCCGTAGTCTTTTCCTCCGTACCAATTGGAGTCCCATCCACGGATGATTCCTAAACGTAATCCTATAGGGTTAATCTTTTGTCCCATATTCTATTCTGCTATCCTTAATTATTCGTTGGTTGTGTTAACTTCCTTGTTCTTCAAACTATCAATCACAACAGTGACGTGGTTTGTACGCTTGCGCTGACGGTAACCACGACCCTGAGGAGCAGTTCTTAAACGCTTCATTACAATACCACCATCAACCATAATAGTCTTTACATACAATTCACTATCCTCAATACGCTCTCCTGTATTTGCCTGACCCCAGTTCGCAATCGCGCTCTTGATCAACTTAGACAAATAAATAGCATATGTAGGCTTTTGATTCCACTGAAGGATGTTTAAGGCGCGTTCAACGCGCTCACCGCGTACTGCATCTGCTACCAAACGCATTTTGCGTGGTGATAACGGACAGTTTCTTAAAATTGCTTTTGATTCCATACCTTCAATGTTTATTTACCGTGACCTTTGTATGTTCTAGTTGGTGCAAATTCGCCCAACTTATGTCCTACCATGTTCTCTGTTACGTATACAGGAATGAACTTATTCCCGTTGTGTACAGCAAACGTATGCCCCACAAAATCTGGGATAATCAAGCTTCTTCTTGACCAGGTCTTAACGACAGTTTTCTTGCTGCTCTCGTTCAGTACTTCTACCTTCTTAGACAACTTAACGTCTACAAATGGACCTTTTTTAATGGATCTTGCCATGATTTCGCTTATCTATTACTTGTTACGTTTTGATTTTCTTCTCTCGATGATCATATTGCTACTGCCCTTCTTCGGTGCACGTGTCTTCTGACCTTGAGAATAAATGAGATTTCTTGAACGAGGCTGTCCACCTTTGTTTCGGCCTTCACCACCACCCATCGGGTGATCTACAGGGTTCATTGCAGAAGGACGTACGCGAGGACGAACTCCCATCCAACGACTGCGACCGGCTTTACCCTTACGCTCCTGGCTGTGCTCTTGGTTTCCTACGCTTCCGATAGTGGCCAAACAAGCAGCCAAAATCAAACGACTTTCACCAGATGGCAACTTGATCGCGGCATATTTGCCTTCACGAGCCATCAATTGAGCATAAGATCCAGCACTGCGACAGATTTTCGCACCCTGTCCTGGATTCATTTCGATGTTGTGAACCAAAGTACCCAATGGAATTTCGGCCAATGGCAAAGCGTTACCCACTTCTGGAGAAACTCCTGTACCCTGTTCGATCTTCTGACCTACCTTCAAACCGGCAGGCGCAATGATGTATCTTTTTTCTTCACCGAATTGAACCAAAGCAATGAATGCACTGCGGTTTGGATCGTATTCTACTGTCATTACCTCTCCAACAATTCCAAAATTATTTCTTTTGAAATCGATGATACGATAACGACGTTTGTGTCCACCACCGATATAACGTGATGTAATTTTACCTTGATTGTTTCGACCACCAGATTTGCTCAAGGAAACCAACAAACTCTTTTCAGGTTTGCTAGCTGTGATTTCTGCAAACGCATTGGCAACTCTAAAGCGTTGACCAGGCGTGGTGGGATTTAAACGACGTACTGCCATGATTAGATGTTTTCGTAAAAGTCTATGTTAAACCCTTCTTTTAATGTCACAATGGCCTTCTTATACTTAGCAGTATAACCGGAGATTTGGCCTGTGCGTCTGTTACGACGCGATTTCCCCCGCTGGATCATGGTGTTTACCGATGCCACTTCCACTGCATAGAATTCTTCGATCGCAGCTTTGATTTCATCCTTTGTTGACTTAGGGTCAACGATGAATCCATACTGTCCACGCTTATCCATGATAGCGGTCATCTTCTCGGTAATCAACGGCTTCTTGAGTATCATTTTGTATTTGCCTCCTGAATCTTGGCGATTGAATTTTCTGTAATAATCAGTTGAGCAGCTTTCATCACTTCATAAGTGTTCAAATCTGTAGCACGCATTACTGTGTTGCCTTCGATGTTACGACCACTCAAAACGATGTTTCTCTGCACCTCAGGTGTAACGAACAATGTACGTCCTGTTACCTTCAAGGCTTTCAACATATTTGCAAACTCGGAAGTCTTTGGCGCTGACATGTCGAAATCTTCGATCACAACGATGTTGTTGGTCTTTGCTTTGTAAGACAAGGCAGACAAACGAGCCAATTGCTTCAACTTTTTGTTCAACTTGAAAGAATAATCACGTGGGCGTGGACCGTGAATACGAGCACCACCTACATAAATACCAGCTTTCAATGAACCGTGACGTGCTCCACCAGTTCCCTTTTGACGGAAAATCTTCTTGGTAGAACGGTGAATTTCTTTTCTCTCTTTGGTTTTGTGTGTACCCTGACGTTGATTCGCCAAGAATTGCTTCACATCCAAATATATTGCATGGTCGTTGGGACTGATACCGAACACTGACTCAGAAAGAGTTACTGTTCTACCAGTTTCAGAACCTTGCTTGTTTAATACTTTAATTTCCATGATTAACGCTCAATTATTACTGTTGAACCATTGTAACCTGGGATCGCACCTTTAATCACGATCAGGTTCCTATCTGCATCAATTTTTAACACTTCCAAGTTCTGGATCTTCACACGGTTGCCACCTGTTCTACCCGCCATACGCATTCCTTTGAATACACGACCTGGGAATGAACAAGCTCCAATTGAACCCGGTGCTCTCAAACGGTTGTGCTGACCGTGAGTGGCTTCACCCACACCCGCAAAACCATGACGTTTTACAACACCCTGAAAACCTTTACCTTTTGATTTACCCACAACACTTACAAATTCGCCAGTTTCGAACAAACTAACATCAACAACTGAACCCAATTCAGGCATAGTTGCAACATCTGTAAATTCCATAACTATACGCTTTGGTGTTGTCTTAGACTTCGCGAAGTGACCTTTCATGGCTGAAGAAGTATGCTTATCTTTCTTCTCGCCCCATGCCAACTGCACTGCTTGATATCCGTCTGTATCTTGAGTTTTAACTTGGGTTACAACACATGGTCCAGCTTCAACTACTGTACAAGCCAAACGCTTGCCATCTTCATTGAAGATGCTGGTCATACCCAACTTCTTTCCTATGATTCCGTTCATGACTGCTACCCTCCTTACAATTTGATTTCAACTTCAACACCACTAGGCAACTCGATCTTCATCAACGCATCAACTGTCTTTGTAGAACCGTTGAAAATGTCGATCAAGCGTTGGTATGTGCAGTATTGGAACTGCTCCCTAGCTTTTTTGTTTACGTGAGGTGAACGCAACACTGTAAAAATCCTTTTACGTGTTGGTAGCGGCACTGGCCCACTCATCACAACCCCAGTGGTCTTAACGGCCTTCACAATCTTCTCGGCAGATTTGTCGATAAGGTTGTGGTCGAAAGACTTGAGCTTAATTCTGATTTTTTGACTTACCATTTTGTAATTTATTAACTCGTAGCGTTAGCTTTTTTCAATACTTCATCTGCAA
>CANHGC010000002.1 GCA_947460045.1 Bacteroidota bacterium
GGTGGCGGAATACCAAATGCCCATGCTGCGCATGTGAACGCTTCCAATGCGTTTGTTTATGGATTGCAGTGGATTGGTCAAAGGGCATTGGGAAACGGTGGGAATGTGGATCCGCAAAAAACCTATTTTGAAAAGGGGGGGCGCTCCAATGTGTTTGGTGCCAGAATGGGCGCACAGTGGAGGGGCGGCTGGAAGTTTTTGTTGAATTATACCCGTATTACAGCAGAAGGGCGTTATCTGATGCCCAGAGAATGGGGTCGCGATCCGTTTTATACTTTCATGCCCCGCGAGCGCAACGAGGGTTATGGCAATGTGCATGCTGCCACCGCCGTGTTGACCAAGAAGTTCTCGTCGGTGAAAGGGTTGGCGGTGGATGTGAGTTACGGTCGGTTTTATCTGCCGGATGTCAAGGATTTTAATTTGAATAAATATGGCTTTCCGGCCTATCAACAATGCAATATCGACGTTCGATATACTTTTGGTGGTTTTTTTCAAGGGTTGGACTTACAATTCTTGGCGGTTTTCAAGGATGCGATTAAAACCACTTATGATTTGCCCAAATATGAAATTAACAAAGTGAATCTTTCACATTTCAACTTAATATTGAATTATCATTTTTAACCTCAGGGTTGGCCTATGGACAAAATATACCACGTAAAGAACTGCAGTTGCGGTTGTAATCAATCAGAAAAATCTGGCGACCGACGATCATTCATCAAACAAGCCTCGGCCCTTGGTCTCGGCTTGGCCTTCGGCACCAAGGTTGCCTCAGGGGTTACCCAAGATGCTTCTGCCCTCCACGATATCAAAAAATCGCAAACGGTAAAATCAGGGAAGGCGCAGCATTTCACCATCCTGCATACCTCGGATATTCATGCACAGCTGGATGTTCATGATGAGTTCTTCTTGGAGAACGGCAAGCCAGTTTACAAAAAACGAGGAGGTATGGCATCGCTCAAAACAATGATACAAACCCTCAAAGCAGAAAATCCAGTGAATACATTGGTGATTGATGGGGGAGATTGTTTTCAAGGTGGCGGTGTGGCTGCGCTATCGCAAGGGAAAGCCATTGTGCCGTTGATGAATAACATTGGATATGATCTTATGCTCCCGGGCAACTGGGAGGTGGTGTATGGCAAAGAAATGATGATGCGTGATTTGGGGGCCTATGACGGAGCCAAAATTTGCGCCAATATGTTTCATGATACATCGGATCAAAACAAGGGGGATTTAATTTTTCCGCCCTATTGGACCACCCACGTGGCGGGCATCAAAATTGGGTTTATCGGTTACAATGACCCATTGACGCCGAAACGACAGAGTCCGGCCTACAGCAGCGGTATCCAATTTACGGATCCATCGGTGAATGCGGCGAAATACGTGAGGATTTTGAGGGATTATGAGCAATGCGCCATGGTATTTATGGTGACCCATATGGGGTTGGCTCAGCAAGTGGATTTGGCGAATAAGCCGTATGTGGAAGGGGTTGATTATATTTTGGGAGCGGATACCCACGAGCGCGTGCGCAAGCCCATCGAAGGGAAATATTCCAAGGTGACGGAGCCCGGTGCATTTGGTTCTTTTGTGGCCAAATTGGATATCGTGGTAGAAAATGGCATCGTAAAGGAGCATCATTATAATTTGATGGATGTAGACCCGGAGATTTATAAGCCCGATGCTGAAATGCTCTCGTTGGTGGAAGCGGCCAAAGCGCCTTATCGCAAGGAATTGGAGACGGTGATTGGCAGTACAAAGACCACTTTGGTGCGTTATTATGTGATGGAAACGCCCATGGATAACCTCATCACCGATGCGTTGATGTGGAAGTTGAAGCCAGATATTGCGCTGTCGAATGGTTTTAGATTTTGTCCGCCCCTGGTCCCAGATCCTAAAACGGGAATGGCAACCATTACCAACGATTATTTGTGGAGTATGCTGCCGGTGAATTCGGAGGCGAAATGGGCGCAGGTGACGGGTGCGCAATTGAAGCAGTGGCTAGAAAAGGAGCTTGAAAATGTGTTTGCCAAGGATCCTACCAAGCGTTTTGGGGGCTGGGTGGTTCGATTCAAGGGCATGGAGGTGAATTTTACGGCCGATAAGCCCAAGGGCGAACGGGTGAACTGGATCAAAATCAAAGGCAAAAAGATGGAGGCTGCGAAGTTGTATTCGGTGATCGCTTGCGACCGCGAAGGAGATCCGGTTGATACGTTGTGTAGGATTGAAAAGGTGCTGAATCCCAAGCTGTTGGGGCTGAATCTTCACGATATCATGCGGGAGTATTTGAAGAAATTCTCTCCTGTTTCGCCGAAGGTTGAGGGCCGAATTCATTGTACGGACAAGCCCATCGATTTGTTGTCGCAATTGGAAGGGTATGATTATGATTTTGTGTAATCTGGCCAGGGTGAATTATTCTGAGGGACATTGTGATTTTTGTCACTGTTTGTCATTCGCATTTTCAACATCTTTGTAAAATCATTCATAGGAAAACATGGAAATTATAGGTTATATCGGTGCGGTTTTAATGGGGTTGTCGTTGGGATTGATTGGCGGCGGCGGGTCCATTCTAACGGTGCCCATATTGGTGTATTTGTTTCAGGTGGATGCTGTTTTGGCGACTGCTTATTCATTGTTTATTGTGGGTTTGACCTCTTTGGTGGGTTCTGTGAGTCACGTGCGGTTGGGCAATGTTCATTGGCGAACGGCGATTGTGTTTGGAATTCCAAGTATTATCAGTGTGTTTTTGACGCGCAGTTATTTGGTGCCGATGATTCCGGATCCGATCATGACTTTCGGGCAGGATCCCAGTGGTGGCGCGGCATTGGTGATTACCAAATCTGTTGGATTGCTTTTGTTGTTTGCGGTTATCATGGTGATGGCGGCTTACAGCATGATTAAGCCCGCGAAAAAAAGCGGCACTGATACGTTGAAAAACGCAGAGGATGTGCAACCTCAATTCAACTATCCATTGATTTTGGCGGAGGGTGCGATTGTGGGATTGGTGACGGGTTTGGTGGGTGCTGGCGGGGGGTTTTTGATCATTCCGGCCCTTGTTCTGTTGGCTAAGTTGCCGATGAAACAAGCCGTAGGTACATCGCTCATGATCATCGCTGCGAAATCATTGATTGGTTTTGTGGGCGATATGCGAGGAAATGAAGTCATTGATTGGTCGTTTTTAGGCGTGTTTAGTAGCATCGCGGTGGTGGGTATATTGTTGGGTAGTTGGCTTTCAAAGCGCATCCCAGGCGAAAAGTTAAAGCCAGCCTTTGGGTGGTTCGTTTTGGTGATGGGTACCTATATTATTATCAAAGAATTGTTTTAATTTCACATTGCGATGGAACAGAGAAATCAACAAGAAATCAATCAGCTCATCAAACAGGTGAATTCCTTGTTGTTGAGTGTGGGTGGCATTTTGGTGGTGGTGTTGGCGATGATTGTGATGATCTATTGGGGCGATGATATGGCGGAGGAAGATTTCGAGAGCAGTAGTGCTGATCGGGCCTTGATAGATAGCGCGGCGCCAGTGAATCATCCTTCTTTGGATGAGTCTACAGATTTGTGGGTGGCTGCTGATATTGCCAATGCCCCTGCGGGTAAAAAGGCGCAGTTGGAGTACGGAAAAGAGCTGATTGTAAACACCGCCAAATATTTGGGTCCGAAAGGCAGTGTCGCTCATTTGTCGAATGGCATGAATTGCCAGAATTGCCATTTGAATGCGGGTACTCAACCCTATGGGAACAACTACGGTTCGGTGGCCAGTACTTATCCCAAGTATCGGGGCAGAAGCGGTGCCATAGAAGATATTTACAAGCGGGTGGCTGATTGTTTTGAGCGTTCACTGAATGGCGTTGCGCCGAAAGTTGGAAGCAAGGAGATGGAAGCCATCGTATCGTACATAAACTATGTGGGGAGCAACGTAAAGAAAGGCGATAAGGCAAAGGGCTCAGGGATTTACGAGGTGGCATTGTTGGATCGCGCCGCTGATCCTGCCAAAGGAAAGATTTTGTATGCCGCCAAGTGCGTGAGCTGTCATCAAGCGGATGGTTCTGGGATGATGAATGCTGATGGTGTTAGTTATCAGTATCCACCGATGTGGGGCGATCATTCTTATAACCACGGTGCGGGTTTGTATCGTCTCTCGCGTTTCGCGGGTTACATCAAAGCCAACATGCCATTGGGTGCTACTTATAAAGCGCCATTGCTGAGCGATGAAGAAGCTTGGGACCTTGCGGCGTTTGTGAATTCTATGCCACGGCCGAGCAAAGATTTGAGCAAAGATTGGCCCAAATTGGAGGAGAAAAATTTTGATCATCCTTTTGGTCCGTTCGCGGATGCCTTTAGTGAAGAGCAACACAAATTCGGGCCGTTCAAACCCATCAAAGCCGCACAAAAGAAGGCCAAGAAGGGTTGAGATTGCCCCAGTTGAAACACAATAATATACAAAAAAAAATGTCAGAAAATCAAGAAGTAACCGTCGAAACCAGTCACGCAGGCATGGAAGCTTGTTGTGTGGTACAGTGTGATTTGGAGTTGGGCGGTAATTACTGGAACAACCAATATGAGTCTGGAAAAACGGGCTGGGACTTGGGTATGGCATCACCGGCTTTGGTTAAGTATATTGATTCATTGCCGAATAAGGATGCACGTATTTTGATTCCTGGCTGTGGAAACGCTTATGAGGCCCAGTATTTATTGGATCAAGGGTTTATGAACATTACGTTGATTGATATCGCACCTTTGTTGGTTGAGCAATTGCAAGCGAAATATGTTGGCAATTCAAACATTCAGGTGGTGTTGGGCGATTTTTTTGAATTTGAAGGACAGTTTGATGTGATCATCGAACAGACATTTTTCTGCGCCATTCAACCCTACATGCGCAGCGAATATGTGAAGCAAATGCGTAAACTGTTGTCGCCCGAGGGTGAATTGGCGGGATTGTTGTTTGATACCGGTTTCGATTTCGATGGTCCCCCGTTTGGCGGGTGCAAGTGTGAGTACAAGCCCATTTTCGACGAGGGTGGATTGCGGGTGGATGAAATGGAAATTACCCCAGATTCGGCCAAGCCCAGAGCGGGAACAGAGTTGTTTTTTCGCGCAGGTGTGAAAAAATCAACCGATGCCTGTGTGGTGGATGCCGCTTGTGGTATCAAACAGTATGCGAACATCGCAGAGAAACTAAATTGGAATAAAATAAATCAAGACAAAAAATAATACGATGAATATAGAGCAAATCTACACAGGGTGTTTGGCGCAAGGTGCCTATTACATCCAAAGCAATGGAGAAGCGGTGATCATTGATCCACTGCGTGAAGTACAGCCTTACATGGATCGTTTGGCCAAGGACGGCGTGAAATTGAAATACATTTTTGAGACGCATTTTCATGCTGATTTTGTGAGCGGTCATTTGGATTTGAGTAAGAAAACCGGTGCACCGATCGTTTACGGTCCAACCGCCAATCCCGAATTCGAATGCATCGTGGCTGAAGACCAACAGGTGTTTACCGTGGGTGATATCACCATTGAGGTGTTGCATACACCCGGACATACCATGGAAAGCACTTGCTATTTGTTGAAAGACGCGGCGGGCAATCCACACAGTTTGTTTAGTGGCGATACGCTGTTTTTGGGAGATGTAGGAAGACCTGATTTGGCGCAAAAAGCGGCTGATATGACGCAAGAGCAATTGGCGGGGTTGTTGTTTGATTCATTGATAAACAAGATTATGCCGTTGCCCAATGATGTGATGGTGTATCCTGCACACGGTGCTGGAAGTGCTTGTGGTAAAAACATGATGAAGGAAACGATGGACAGTTTGGGGCATCAGAAAGAGATGAACTACGCATTGAACCAGCCTAGCAAAGAAGCCTTTATTGAGGCGGTTTTGGATGGTTTGTTGCCGCCACCTGCGTATTTCCCGATGAATGTTGCCATGAATAAAAAGGGCTATGAGTCTGTAGATGTGGTAATGAGCAATGGGATGAGACCATTGAATGTTGCAGCTTTTGAAGCGGCAGCTGAGAATATGGACGCGGTGGTATTGGATACGCGTGGTGCGGGAGATTTTGCTCAAGGATTTGTACCACGAAGCATCAATATTGGTATTGACGGACAGTTTGCACCTTGGGTGGGTTCTGTGATTGGCGATGTGAAAACGCCAATTTTGTTGGTGACCGATGCTGGCAGGGAGGAAGAGACCGTTACACGTTTAACGCGTGTTGGCTTTGATAATTTGTTGGGTCATTTGAGTGGCGGTTTTGAATCTTGGAAAAATGCTGAAAAGGAATTTGATACAGTTCATCGCATCACGGCGGAGCAATTTGCTGCGGAAGTGAAGGTGGGCGAGTCTCAAGTGGTTGATGTGCGTAAAGAAAGCGAATATCGCGCAGAGCATGTAGACGAAGCCTATAACAAGCCGTTGGATTTCATCAACGATTGGTTTGCTGAAATGGCAGCGAAGGACGATGCTTTCTATATGCATTGTGCCGGAGGATACCGCAGCATGATTGCCGCTTCAATATTGAAAGCACGTGGTATTCATAATTTCAAAGAGGTTGAAGGCGGATTTGGCGCCATCGCGAAAACTGTAGTGCCCAAAACCGATTTTGTTTGTCAAAGTAAATTGCAAAAAGCATAAATATGTTGGAATGGATTTCTCAACCCTGGCCATGGTATGTGGCTGGGGTTTTTATCGGATTAACGGTGCCCGCACTTTTATTGTTGGGCAATAAAACGTTTGGAATTTCTAGTTCGCTCAGGCACATTTGTGCCGCATGTATTCCTACGAAAATTCCATTTTTTAATTACGACTGGAAGAAAGAATCATGGAATTTGTACTTTGTAGTGGGCACATTGCTGGGTGGTTTTTTGGCAGCGCAGTTTTTGTCGAACCCCGAGGATATGGTGATCGCAGATGCAACCAAAGCCCATTTACAGGCGAGTGGAGTAATTGATTTTGCGGGGATGTTGCCTTCTGATGTGTTCAGTTGGGATGCGCTGTTTTCGGTTAGAGGCCTTGTATTTACTGTTTTGGGTGGCTTTTTGGTGGGTTTTGGGACCCGTTGGGCTGGTGGTTGCACGAGCGGACATGCGATTATGGGCTTGAGCAATTTGCAGTGGCCATCATTGGTAGCGACCTGCTGTTTCATGGTGGGCGGTATCTTGATGACATGGTTTGGTATTCCATTTTTATTGTCTTTATAAAGTAGCAAGAGTATGACAAAACATTCAGATCAAATGGTAGATACAGGCACGGCCTGTGTGAACGAATCAGCGGTTGTGAAGCCGTGGTATAGCAATTTAAAGTACTTGATAGTGGGTGCGATTTTCGGGATTGTGTTTGTGAAGGCGGAGATCATCAGTTGGTTCCGCATTCAGGAGATGTTCCGTTTTGAGAGCTTTCACATGTACGGTGTAATTGGCACAGCCGTTGTGGTGGGCATGATTTCGGTACAGATCATCAAGGCGAGAAGGGCAAAATCCATTGAGGGGGAAGAGATCGTGATTCACGATAAGGAGTTCAATAAAGGACAGATTTATGGTGGTATAATCTTTGGATTGGGCTGGGCGATTACGGGTGCATGTCCGGGTCCTTTGTTCGCACAAATGGGCGCAGGATTTACCGTGGTAATAGTGACTTTCTTGAGTGCGGTTTTTGGTACTTGGGTTTATGGAAAGTTTCGCGATAAATTGCCTCATTAATTGTAATGATATGAAAATGAATAAATTAAATAAGTTGGTGGTATTGGCCTCGGGTATGTTGTTTTTGGCAGCATGTGGCGGAGCTACCAAAGTGGCTGATTCAGCGGCTTCTGGGTCGCAAACTGCGGCGGTGCAAGAACAAGGTACGGCACCCCAGCCGAAGGCTGGAGAAACCATTGTTGTGGATGTACGCACGGTGGGAGAGTGGGATAACGACGGTCATGCCAATTGCTCTGTGAATATCCCCTTGGATCAATTGGAAGCCCGCATGGGTGAATTGAAAAAAGACCAAAAAGTGGTCTTGGTTTGCAGAAGTGGCGGTCGTGCAGGGACCGCAAAACAAATGCTTGAAGGTGCTGGTTTTACCCAAGTGGAAAACAAAGGCGCTTGGCAAAATATTGAGTGTAAATAAGTGTACTCGCGGGCTTTTGTGACTGTATTGGATGGGTTGTTTTTGCCTATCTTTGTGAGGCCATGAAAGCCCGCTTGCTTTTAATAGTTTTTTTACTAACCCAAACCTCCTTGCAGCAATTGTGGGGCGCGGCGGCCTTGGTAGAACATTATTACGAGCACAATGCAGGGAAGGCAGAATTGCCCCTGATGGATTTTTTGGTTAGACATTATACCGAAGCCCACGAACAAGATGGGCATCCCGAAAAAGATCATTCAATGCCATTCCACCATGCGGATGGTTCTTTGCAGTTGGGTTATTACACCCCACTGGATCAACGTTTGTCGGTTTTGAGCGTTACGCTCACCGATTCACATGAGCATCTTGGCAATCAGTATCAGTCATCGCCCTGCACTGGGGTGATCACAGCGATATGGCAGCCGCCTCGTTTCTAATTCATTGAATTTTATCATTGCGGTCTTTGATCCGCTGTGTGACGCTTTTTGCGTTACACAATCATTTTATTTTTTCTTGGCGTCCCAATGCGCACTCATTGGCATTAATTACACTACACGATGTTGCAGAAAATTATCGCTTTTAGCGTAAAACAGAAATTATTGGTAGCCCTGGGTGTTGTAGCCCTGATAGTTACCGGCGTATATCAACTCACAAAGTTGCCTATCGATGCGGTGCCTGACATCACCGACAATCAAGTGCAGCTCATTACTGTAGCCCCATCTTTGGGTGCTACCGACATAGAACGTTTGGTTACTGCTCCGGTTGAGCAAATTTGCCGGAACATACCCGGATTAAAAAATATGCGGAGTTTTTCTCGATTCGGGTTGTCGATCGTTACCCTCGTTTTTGAAGAAGATGTGGATGTTTATTGGGCTCGTCAGCAGGTTTCCGAGCGATTGGTCGTGATCAATGCGCAAATTCCGAAAGGGGTTGGCCAGCCTCAAATGGCTCCCATTACTACGGGATTGGGGGAGATTTATCAGTATGTGTTACGTCCGGCCGAAGGCTATGAGAAACAATGGACACCCACGGAATTGCGCACATTGCAAGATTGGTTTGTGCGAAAGCAGTTACTCGGCGTAAAGGGGGTGGCTGATGTGAGTAGTTATGGTGGGTATCAAAAGCAGTTTCAAGTGACGCTGAATCCCAACAAGTTGCAATCGGCGGGTGTGGGGGTGAATGAGGTGTTTGATGCGCTGAGCAAGGAGAACGCCAATACTGGCGGGAGTTATATAGAAAAAGGTCCGCAAGCGCTCTTTGTTCGCACTGAAGGCTTGCTCACGAATGCTGCTGAAATTGGCAGCGTGGTGGTGAAGTTGGGTAGTGGCGGATTGCCCATCTTGGTAAAAGATGTTGCAACCATTGCCGAGGGATCTGCCACCCGTTATGGTGCGATGTGCTACAATGCCGATGGTGAGGTTGCGGGTGCGGTGGTGATGATGTTGAAAGGGGCCAACAGCAATGAAGTGGTGGGTGCGGTGAAGGAGCGTGTGGCAGCCATTCAAAAGCAGTTGCCCAAGGGTGTAGTCATGGAAGCTTTTCTGGATCGGACCAAAATGGTGGACAACGCCATAGGTACCGTTGAGAAAAACTTGGCCGAAGGGGCTTTGATTGTTGTGCTGGTTTTGGTACTGGCCCTGGGCAGTTTGCGCGCTGGATTCGTTGTTGCCTCGGTGATTCCCTTGGCGATGTTGTTCGCCATTATTATGATGAACTTGTTTGGCGTTAGTGGTAATCTGATGAGTTTGGGCGCGTTGGATTTTGGACTGATCATCGATGGTGCGGTCATTATTGTTGAGGCGATTTTGCATCAGCTTTGGAAGAAGGATCACCAAGGGGCCATAGTGAAAGATCGGGATCAGGTGGTGGTGCAAAATGCGGGCCGGATGATGAATTCGGCGGTTTTCGGACAGTTGATTATCTTGGTGGTATATCTCCCAATTTTCTCGTTGGAAGGCATTGAAGGCAAGATGTTTAAACCCATGGCACAAACTGTGGCCTTTGCTTTGGTGGGCGCATTTATTCTGTCGCTTACCTATATTCCGATGATGTGTAGTTATTTCTTGCCCTTGCATCCGAGCAAAGGACAAGAGCGCAGCGAAAATATCGTGAAGAAGATCGAAAAGGCTTTTGAGCCCTTATTGCGTTGGGCCGTTGGCAAGGCACGATTGATCGTTATTTCATCGGCTGCATTGCTGTTAATTTCTTTGGTGGCTTTTTCAACCATTGGTGGTGAGTTTATCCCTGAATTGGAGGAAGGCGATTTTGCTGTTGAAACGCGTATCATGACGGGGAGCTCAGTGAAGGCTTCGATTGATTATACCCAACAAGCGGCCAAAATATTGTTGGATCGTTTTCCGGAAGTAGAAAAGGTGGTGACCAAAATTGGCAATGGTGAAATTCCAACAGACCCCATGCCCATGGAGGCCAGTGATATGATGGTGATTCTCAAGGATAAAAAAGATTGGGTGAGTGCTGAAACCTTTGAAGCGTTGGCAGAGAAAATGAGTGCCGCACTAGAGGAAGTGCCTGGGGTAACGGTTGGATTTCAATTCCCTGTTCAAATGCGCTTTAATGAGCTAATGACGGGCGCTAAGCAAGACGTGGTGTGCAAGATTTACGGTGCCAACATGGATTCTTTGTCGAAATTGGCTGTGCAATTGGGTGCCATTGCCTCCAACGTAGAGGGGGCTAAGGACGTATATGTAGAACAGGTGGGTGGTCAACCCCAAGTGGTGGTGAAATACAACCGTGGGAAGATGGCGCTCCATGGCATCAGAACCGAAACGTTGAACCAAGCCCTTGAAACCGCCTTCGCTGGCGCTACGGCGGGTCAGATATACGAAGACGAAAAGCGGTTCGATTTGGTGGTTCGACTAGATGCCAAGCACCGCAGCAATCAAGATGATGTGAGTGAATTGCCCATCAAAACAGAATCGGGTCAACTTATTCCGTTGAAAGAATTGGCCACAGTGTCTGTGATTGATGGCCCCAATCAAATTCAGCGGGAGAATGCCCAGCGAAGAATCACTGTGGGCTTCAATGTGCGCGGTGCCGACGTGCAAACTGTGGTGGAGGCCCTGCAATCAAAGGTAAATAAGCAAATGCGTATGCCGGCCGGTTACTCCTTGCACTACGGCGGCAGTTTTGAAAATCTTCAAAGCGCCAAGTCTAGATTGGCCATTGCAATTCCCGCGGCCTTACTACTAATTTGGATGTTGCTGTATTTCGCCTTCAGTTCCGTGCAGTACAGTTTGATCATTTTCTCGGCCATTCCACTGTCGCTCATTGGAGGGATTTGGGGGTTGTTGCTTCGCGATATGCCCTTTTCGATTAGTGCGGGTATAGGCATGATTGCCCTGTTTGGTGTGGCGGTACTGAATGGTATTGTTTTGTTGGCCGAGTTTCGCCGACATCCATCGCCCACCAATTTGCAGGAACTCAAAGAACAAGTGGTTCAAAGTACCCTCACCCGGTTGAGGCCTGTGTTGATGACGGCTTTGGTGGCCGCACTTGGATTTATGCCCATGGCGCTGAGTCACGGTGCGGGTGCGGAAGTGCAAAAGCCCTTGGCTACGGTGGTGATAGGCGGATTGATCACGGCGACCTTGCTCACCTTGTTGTTATTGCCCACCTTGTACATCGCTCTGGAAAGACGCAAGTTCAAATTTGCCAATGCCAAAACGTTGGGTGTGCTGCTTGTGCTCTGCGCCTCACTGTTTGGTAACAGCCTACAAGCACAAACAAACCAAGCATTCCCCAAATTTCTCACTTTGGAGCAAGTGCTCGACAGTGCGGTACAACACAATAAGCAGTTGCATCAGTATCGTTTTCTTGCGGCATCTGCCGAGAAACAGGCGTTGAATAAACTGTCGCTGGATCCAATGGCCATTACGTTGGAGCGCGGACAGGTGAATTCGTGGTATCAGGATCAGAAATTGGGGGCATCGCAGGCCATCGCCATGCCGCAATATTATCGGGCGGAATACAGAAATAGAAAGTCAATGTCTGATGTCATGCGCTATCGTTATGGCATGAAAGAACTCGAAATAAAGCAGTCTGTGGCGATGCTTTTTCACCATTTGCAGCATACCCGTGAACAATTTGCGCTTTGGCATAACTTGGATTCCATGGCGAAGTTGAACTTGGAAAAAATGTCGCTGAGGCTTTTACAGGGCGATGTTGATGCGTTGGAATTAAACGATGCCAAAAAGGTGGCGGCCGATGTGAACATGCGTTACAAGCAATTGCTGCAATTGTACGAATCCGATGCGCTGGAATTGGGGGCTTGGATGGGCTTGTCTGTGAAGGTTTATCCTGCTGCGGATGCCCAAAATTTGGCGGCTCCGGTTTCTGGTGGTGCGATGGTCCAAGGGACACTAAATTTGTTGAATTTGCCGGCCCAACGATTGGCTGAGGCCAATACGGCGATGAGTTATCAGGCATGGCAACTGGCGCGAGCGCAGCGATTGCCCTATTTTCAGATAGGTTGGGTACAGCAGAGTTTTCAGGGGTATCAGCAATTGCCTGCTGGGGAGCGTTATTTTGGGCGCGAGATGCAATTTTCGCAGTATCAGCTAGGGCTGCGGGTGCCTGTTGTGGGTGGTGGATATCGCCGAAGGGCGGAAGGGTTGCGGATGGAATACCAAGCGGCGGCCATGGCCGAGCAATTTGTGGGTGAGCGAGCGAATTTGCGCTATGAGCAGTTGAAAATGGCTTTGGCGTTCTGGGACGGACAAATACAGCAATACCACGATGTACTCCTACCAGCAGCCAACGAACAACTCCGATTGCTGGGGTTACGGCGCGACAAAGGTGAAATCTCTGGTTTGGCTTGGGGGGTGTATTTGCGCGATGCGATGCAAACCCAAATCGATTACTATCAAACGGTTCACGAATGGGAATCGGTACAATTAGAACTTCAATATTTTAATCCCAACATACAATGAAAAACAATCAAATAGACTTCCAAGGAAGTACAATAAAAAACAAATTTTCACAGTTCATTCATTTTGGTAAAGTCCTGCATTTTGGTTTCCTCGCGTTGGTACTAGGTCTGCTATTCGCGGGTTGTGGCGGTAAAAATGGGGGCGATGCAACGGCTGCGGAAGTGGTTCAAACCGCCCAGTCCAAGGATACCTTGAAGTTGAATGCGAAGCAAGTGTCCAATGCGGGGATATCGGTTGGACCGGTTTCTGTGGGCGATGTAAGCACGGAGATCCAGTTGATGGGTGTGGTAGAAGCCTCCCCGCAGGGTAGGGTGTCTGTGGGTTCATTGCTTGGCGGTATGGTGAAAAAGATCGCTGTGAAAGCGGGAGATGTGGTGCGTGAGGGTCAAACTTTATGCGCCATTGAAAATCTCACTGTGGTGGATTGGCAAGAGGGGTATTTAACGGCCGAGGCCGACGGTTTTGTGTTGGCACAGGAGGCGGAGAGGCAAAAGGAGTTGTATCAGAACAAAGCGAGTAGCTTAAAGGTGTATCAGCAAGCCGAATCGGCATGGAAAGGAAACTTGGCCAAACGGGAGGCCTTATTGCAGCGATTGGGGTCGGTAGGTATCAGCAAAGAACAGGTGAAAAAGGGCATACAGCGATTGATTTGGGTGAAATCATCATCGGCGGGGGTTGTGGAATCTGTGTTGGTGCATGAGGGGCAAACGGTGAGCGACAATGCCAATTTGGTGGAGGTGGTTAGCAATTCGGGCGCACAGTGGGTGTTGTCTGGGTTTGAGGCCCAAACGAGTTTGGTGCGTGTGGGGATGAAGGTGGAAATGGGTCCCGCCGAAGGCGGGACATCCAGCGTGGTGAACGGCCGCGTAGCGGCCGTATCGCCCAGTATCCAATCAGATCGCACCTGGAAGATTTATTGCGCGCCACAATCCAAATTGGGCCGTGTTGATGGGGTACGTGTTGGACAAGCCATCAAAGGGAGGATCGCCGTGCAGTCGAACAATGCTTACTTGTTGCCTGAATCATCGGTTTTTCAGCGCGATGGTAAACATTTTTGCTTCGTGAAATCTATCTTGAATCAGGCCGATGTATACGTGCTTACCCCAATTGTGGTGGTGGGAAATCATGAGCAATCGGTGATCATAAGTAACCCGCCCAAAGATCCGGTGGTGCTAAAAGGTGCTTACAGTTTGTGGATGATGTGGGATGCCCAACAATCGGCTGAAGAATAAAAATGCGGAAGGAAACTGGCGTTATCCCAATAGCGGGTAGCGCCACAACTTCCATTTGTGCAGCCTGAATCGCACAGAAACGGCCAAGCAACCCAAGCCATATACCGCACTGTTGCTCAAATTGATCGAACTGGCCTCGGCGAAGTATTTGGTTGGACAGCTAACCTCGCCAATTTTGTAACCCTTGTTCACACATTGAGCCATGATTTGATTGTCGAAAAGGAAGTTGTCTGAGTTCAGGTCCCATCGAATCGATTCCAAAACCTCTCTTGAAAAAGCACGGTAACCCGTATGGTATTCCGATAATTTTTGGTCAATCAATATGTTTTGTGCCAATGTGAGAATGCGGTTGGCAATGTATTTTATCATCGGCATGCCACCTTCCAGCGCCCCTTTGCCCAAAATGCGTGAGCCTATTACTACCGGATAAATGTCTGTGGCTACCAAATGCGCCATCGCGGGAATGAGCTTTGGCGTGTATTGATAATCGGGGTGAAGCATGATAACAATGTCGGCCCCCAGATCCAGCGCTTTCCGATAGCAACTCTTCTGATTTCCGCCGTAGCCCAAGTTTTTTTCGTGTTTGATCAAATGCTGGATGCCCAATTTTGCCCCAACCTCCAAGGTGTTATCGCCCCCGGCATCGTCTACCAAAACCACATCGTCTACCAAATCAAACGGGATTTCACGGTATGTCTGCTCCAGTGTGAGCGCTGCATTGTATGCTGGCAAAACCACAACCACTTTTTTCCCGTGAATCATGCTGCGAAAATAAGGGATTGAGGTTAAGGTAGGGCAAACTCTGTGCGATACTCCATGTAAACACCGGCTGTCCACCCAAAAAAATCAGGCATCGCATACTCGTTTGTGACGTCCAATGTGCCAAAGTGCAAGTTGTATTTCTCCCAAAATTTCCCAGTGAGGATGAATTGGGTTTCAACCGATTGCAAATACCCTTGAATGAGTTCGCGGCGTTTGGTTGCGAGCGATTTTGACGAGGGGCTTTTCAAGACATTTCCCTGGCTGTAATTTCCCAAGGCCTCTGCCACAAAATGGGTGAGGGGCGGCCAAGCGTTCGGGCTGTTCCATTGCGTGGCCCATCGCACTTGATTTTTTGAAGTGGTTATTGAATCGGTTAAAATGGGCAAACAAGGGTGCACGCCATATCGACCCACAAAAACATTACTGAGCGAATAAAGGGCTTTTCGGTGCTTGGTTGTGTTCGGTGCGATTTTGGCAAAGTAGGGCATGAATTGCGCTGCGTTGCTGTTGCCGTGAATGTGCCCCATAGCGATGTCGTAATCCCAATACCATCCAGTATGTTTGTCGTAGAATATTTTGTTAATCAATTCGTTACGATTCTTCGCGATGGATTTCCACTGTTTTGCTTTTTGTCTGTTTTTGAGTGTTGAGTAGCCTTCGAAAAGGGTCCTTTCTGTGATGTACAACAAACAGTTTAGGTCGAGCGGGGCCACGTTCATGCATCGCGCATTGAACCTCGGTGTAAAGTCCCACCCACTTTCGGCTTCGGCCAACATGTGTCCCAATAGCCAAAGCCCCTTCCCCTGTTTTGGTTGGTTGGGTAGTTGGAAACTGTCTTGGTTTTGTTGGGCCAATAGGGAATCGAATCCATCGCCCAATCGACCCGAAAGGAATCGCCCAAAGCGCAGTAAAAAGGCGTCATTGGCATCGTGGCCGTAATGGTTGTATCCAAGCGAATGGGGTGCGAGTTTGCGCTCTGAGGTAGATAGTCCCAGAAAACGTTCGCGCATCCACCAGCTGTGTTCCATTTCCAATGCGTTGAGTGCTCGGCGCAGCCAAACAGTGTCTTGGGTGGTGTTGTAAATATCTGAAACCATCGCACCGAGCATGGGTGGCTGACTGCGGTTGGTCATTGAATAGCGATTGGCGTTGGGTACGTGTCCGAACTTTTCTACCAGCCAAATCAGGTTGTTACAGTTGTTGATGGCTTGCTGTAGTGCGGCCTGTTCATCAGGGGTGGATTCGCCGTTTCGATGGGGGTGGGTGCCGTAGGCGATGAGACCACGGTTGATAAAATAGCTATCCCAGTAGTACATCTCCTGAAACATTTTGTTGCCCGCCAATGTGGGTGTGGAGTATGGGTGCGGTAATCCAATGAAGTCGGCAGAATCCTTGGTGAGGTGTCTCACGCTGCGTTTCCAATGGTTGCGGTAATGGGTGAGCGCGTCGCTGCTATCTGCCTGTGTGAGGTCTTGGGCGAACGTGTTTTCGGAGACGCCCAATAGCCAGAGGAAGGCGAGTGCCATCGTCGTGGATATCAATTTGCCTTTCCCTTGCTTCGCCATGGGTCAAAAATACGCGGGTTATACCGCTTTTTCTCGGGGCGATTACAATTGCGCTGCGATGCCATCCCACAGGGCGATGCGGGCGCGGAGTGCTTCTTGTGCAGTGGCTGTGGCTTCGGCCCATTTCTGGGGGTCTTCACCGCAAACATGAGAAAGCATCAACGCGGAAAGTCCTGCATGGTGGTCGCCATCGAGTTCGATGTGACGTTCCAGGTAATAGATAAAGGTGTTGAAGTTCTGTCCGTTCGCATTCAGTTCTTTCACCATCGCAAGGAACATGTCTGGAATCAGGTCTTCCCGTCCAAAAGCAAATGCTGCGGCTACTTCATGCAGTCGGTCGCGACCGATGATTTCGAAGGTGCTGCTCACAAAACGCGCCGCGGCGGCAGGGGCATCGGCATGGGTCAAGGCTTCGGGAACAGTGTGCGATTGTTGCAAAGCGCTAACCACTCTGTCTATGCTGTTATGTGATGCGCCGGCTTCGTTCATGGCCCGTTTGTACAATTCGAAGTGGCTGATATGTCCGCCCGTTGGATCCTCATCGCTCTCTTCGCCCAAGACGATTTCGTTGATGAAAAAGCGCAATTCGGCGGTTCCCACGGGGATCCAAGGCGATTGGGTGCAGGTGAGGTGGTGTTGGAGGTATTTGAGGAGCGACATAAAATCCCAAACCGCGTATACATGGTGTTCCATGAAGCGTTGGAGTTTTTCTTGGCTGTTGATTTTGTTGTATAAAGGGTGATTGGCCAGTTGGGTTCTAAGGTCTTGGATGTTGGCTTGTAAGGAGGCCAAATGGCTGTTATCAGTGGCTTGTGAAGTCATGGTGCAAAGGTAACAAGGCAAATGCAGTGGGGTTTTAGTGATTGTCGAAGTTTTTGTCATTTTTATCTCATTCTCCGTTTACCTTTTATTTGGATGGCGTATTAAGCCCGGATTTAACACAAAAAAACATGAAAAAAATGCGCATTTCCATCGAAAAACCTTGTCATGAAGATTGGCAGGGAATGACAGCCGAGTCTCAGGGTAGGTTTTGTGGCGCCTGTGAAAAAACGGTGATTGATTTCAGTGAAATGAGTGATGCAGAAATTTTGCTGTATTTCTCAAAACCCAAAACAGAGAAAGTCTGTGGGCGGTTTCGTCCGGAGCAGTTATCGCCCAGTGGGGAAAGTGCCACGCCACTTTTGGCTGAAAACATAGTTAGCCATAAGATGCCCAATTATCCCGTTCAGCCAAGCAAGCATCTGTTACATTTTGCTTATTTGTTGGTGATGGTTTTGGGTGTTGGCGTTTCGGCTTGCGGCGATGCGGGGATCAATGGTAAGGTGAAGGGACAAGTGCAATTGATCAATGTGGATACTTCAGGAGATGCGAAGCGTGGTGGGTCCGATGATACAGCGAAGAAATCGTCTGAGCCGGTGCGGTTGATGGGCGATACAGTGGCTTACGTGGTGCCGAATGAAGAATCGAAGCCGCCGCGCAACGAAGAGCCAAAGACCAAACCCATGGTTCATATGCCGATGCGTCCCAAGCCCAGTTTTCCCGACGAATACATGACTGGACCTTATGAATATCCGCTAAAACCCGGGACGGCGAAGGATACATCGACTAGAAATATGCCAATAAAGAATGCGCAACCTACACCGAAGTACATCAAAGGAAAGGTATCTCGTCCAATCATGGGGAAGCCCAAAATCATTCAGATTGAGCCTAATGAAGTACAAGATTTCAAGATCATGGGCGAATGCGTGTTGCCCATTGAATACGAAAAACCCCAGGGTTAGGCGCTGGTTTTCTTGGTGGTTTTGCCGGCCGTGGCATCAATTTGATTCATGGCCATCATTTCCTTGAGCGTTTTGTTCATGCCATCGGTTGAGCCATCGAGGAAGATGACGTTGCCGTTGCCATCGGAGGCGAAGTTTTTGATGGCTTCGGTCCACATACTAAACAGCAAGAACGATGAATCGAGGTCCGCTTCTTTCATTTCGATGGCGGCGTCGCTCATACCTTTGGCCACTTCTTTTCTGAACAGGGCGATACCTTCACCGCGCAACTGGGCTGCGATTTTTTCGGCCTCGGCAGAGATTTTGATGGCGTTACCTTCGGCTTCAGCGGCTTTGGTTTTGGTGATCAAGAGTGCCTGGCCTTCGTTTTCAGCTGCGGCTTTCAGATTCGATGAGGCCACAACTTGCGCCATGCTCTTGGTGATGACTTCGTCGAAGGTGATGTCGTTCAATTGCAAATCGATGAGGTGGTAGCCCCAAGATTCCAATACGGCATCGATGCCTTCTTTCACAGATTCCACGATTTCTTTGCGAAGGGCGAGGATTTCGGCCTGACGTTTGGTTGCTACAAATCCGCGGATCGATCCTTCGATGGTGCGGATGAGGGCGGTCATGAAATCGCGGTCATTGACGAATTTGAAGGCTACGTTTTTCAGTGTCTCTTCGCGGTTATCGAACACTGAATACAGCAACATCGCCTTGAAATAAACGTTGGCTTGGTCTTGGGTAATGGCTTGGAAATCCAATTCGATGCTTCGGTTTTGAATGGATACTTTGCGATAAACGACTTCCAAGAAAGGGATTCTGAAATTGAACCCGGGGTAGAGGATTCTACGATATTTTCCAAACATGGTGATGATGGCAACACTGCCTTGTTGCACAGTCATGATGGACGACAATAGGGCTAGCACGGCCAGCCCTATGTAGATGTAATTGGTTATCATTGTGTATCAAAGATACATAAAAACAGGGGTTAAAACGTCTTCGCCAAGAATTGGAGATAGGTCATTCTGAGTTCGCCGAAAATCTTCTTAAATTGGATCATTTCATCGCGCAATGCTGTGTGGTCGTTGGTTTTTCTGTGGTCTGTTGCCACATTGTTGGCTTCGGCCAGTGCGGCAAGGGCTTTTTGATTGTGGTGGATTTCGGCATTTAGTTCGTCGATGACTTCGTTGTGTCTGATGAATTGATTTTGATAGTGTTCAACCTCTGCTAGCAGTCCTTTTCCGGTGTTTGCCGAGACCACCTCGGAGAGTCGATTGATGTAGGTTTTGATTTCATCCTTAGCCAAAGCGAGTTCAGAAAGGTATTGGATGTTTTCTGTGTGCAATTCGTGCAAGTATTTTTGGGCTGATTGTGTTTCCATAGCTCAACGAATCTCATTGTTTGATTTTGGTTTTATTATGATTCCGCTCATGAATCATTATGATTGTTGTTGGTCATTGGGTGTTTCGATCGTTTGCGATTTGCGCAAAAACTTACGCGTTGAGTTGCGATAAATGCAACATATGGTCATTCGATGAATCCTAGTTTTGTTCAATGAGAAAAGCATTATTGATCGTTTGGATTTCTGTTTTGATTCATATCATCTTGGTGAATCAACTTTTGGCTGCGAAGGTCGCGGCGGCTCCCACTGCCTATTCCATTGACCGTGTACTTGAGATGCGGGGTTGTGTCCAGAAAAAAAAGCCCAATCCCCCAGATTCTATTTCTTTTGAGATTAAGGGGCCCATTTTGAAAAATCATCTTCAAGAACTATCTCAATCCAAGGAAGTTGTTCGATTCCGGTGCGACATTGATCCAACATGGCAATCTCGGTTGAAAAAGTATTACATCAAGTTGAATTCAGCGTCCATCGATCGGAACGCTTATAAGAATAAGGATATTGCAGGGTTGTTGTTTGCAGTTTCTGATTCTGGTTGTTTTCTGTACGATTGGGAAACGTCTATTGGAACCTATGTGCCATATAGGGCAACTTCTATTATTCACAAGGGTGTGCCACCGAGAAATTTGGTGAAAAAGATTGTCCTTCGTTCAACTGTGTTGTTCACAGGTATTGGTTTGGCTGGGTCGGGTGGTTTGATTTCATTAGGAACCGGTGCAATCATTGCTGATGGGGTCGATATTGAAACTGCCCGACTAGCCGTTAATAAAGTCGCTGACGAGTTTCCGAGCGCCCTGGTTCAAGACCAAGCTGAGTTCCAA
>CANHGC010000003.1 GCA_947460045.1 Bacteroidota bacterium
AGCACAGTGCAATGGCGATAACATCCCCAATCACAACCCCAAAAAACACGATGATCGCACTTTGCCAAAGAAATATCTTTTGAATCTGCGAAATGGGGCTTCCCATGGCTTGAGCGATACCAACAAAGGATGTTTTTTCTACCATTAAAATCAGCAAAATGGTAGACATCGCAATGATTGCTACTACGGCCATGAGAATGAGTATCACCCAAACGTTGGTGTTGAGTATGGCGAGCCAATCGTAAATCTGTCGATGAAACTGCTTAGAATCAGAAATCCTCAGTATGCCTGGATCGAGTTGCTTGGCGACTTCCATGGGATTGAGGGATCCCGTGTTCGATTCCCACAATTCTATCTGTGTAAAACCGGGCTTCACTTCAGTATATTTCTGTACCAAATCCAAGCCCGTGTAAATCACTTGATTATCAATCTGTTCGATACCCGTTTCAAAGATTCCGGCGATGGAAGGCCGGGCGGCGCGAGGTCTTCCATTGCCGGAGCTATCGTTCACGAAAAACACCAACGTTAAGGCATCCCCAGTGTCTAATTTCAATCGATCACTCAAACTTTGGGAAATATATACCCAAGAACCAACAATGGGCTCTCGGCAAGATTTAACGACAAATTCACCCATGCCAAAATTGAAATCGCCCAATTCCATGCCTTTGGCAATCATCCCATCCAAATCATCCTCCCCTTTTACGATACACGCTTTACTGGCCGAAATCGCCGCGCGTTCCACCCCCATATTTTTCAGATCCCTTGCATTGGAACCCTTTTGCATAAACGCTGGCAAATGCATCGAAGAAATAACCAATGGCTCGGCGCCTTCCACATTGGCCGCGTGGTCTACAATATAACTGCCGTGGATCTGCACTACTTTGTTGCGAATGCCATTTTGGAAGCCCTTTACCGTGGCAATTGTCAAAATCATGGTGGCAACGCTCAAAGAAACTGCGGAAATTGCCAAACGCATCATATTTTTGGAGAAGGAATTGTTCCCACTACCCATGAATCGAAACGCTATAAACCGAACCCAAGTCACTACAGTCATCAAAGGTAGTTCATTCAAAGCAGTCCTTACAAGCTTGTGTTTCACAATAATGGGCATTCAACACCTCCACCTATTCGCGCAACCCACTGTTATTGTGAGTCAATCGCAAGCCAAGCCAAATACCATCATCAACCCAGCAACCCAAAACCCAATACAAATTGGCGTTGGTGCCGAAAACATGGAGAGCTATCTGCCTTTGCTAACGAACAAACGCGTGGGCATCGTGGCCAACCCCACTTCCAAAATCAATCAAACGCATTTGATCGATACGTTGAAGTCTTCGGGTGTTCAAATCACAGTGGTTTTTGCCCCAGAGCATGGCTTTCGGGGCGATGCTGAAAACGGCGCGCACATTCAAAACGACATCGATTCAAAAACGGGCTTAAAAATCATTTCGTTGTATGGCAAACACAACAAACCCACCAAAGAGGATTTGGCGTTGGTAGATGTTATTCTATTTGATATTCAAGACGTTGGGACCCGTTTCTACACCTACCTGTCCACCTTACACTTTGTGATGCAAGCGTGTTCAGACAACAACAAAACACTGATTGTTTTGGATCGCCCCAACCCCAATGGATTTTTTGTAGACGGACCCATTCTTGAACCATCGTTTAAGAGCATGGTAGGCATTCATGCCATTCCCATTGTGCACGGGATGACGCTGGGTGAATTGGCAAAAATGATCAATGGTCAAGGATGGCTAAAAGACAGTGTAAATCCCAAAAGAAAACCCTGTAAACTGAAGGTTATCTCTTGTAGCAATTACAATCACAACAGGCCTTATGTATTGCCTACGCCGCCATCGCCCAATTTACCCAACCAAAATGCGATTTACTTATATCCCACCCTTTGCTTATTGGAAGGAACCAATGTAAGTATGGGCCGAGGCACCAATAAACCCTTTGAATGTTTCGGTGCGCCATGGCTAAAACAGGGCACTTATGAATTTGTGCCGCACGCAATTCCAGGAAAATCCATGACGCCCCCCTATTTGGGCGATACTTGCAGGGGTGTTTTACTTACAGATTTTGCATCGGAGTTCATCATTTCTTACAAGCACATTTATATTGAATGGCTGATCATGCTTTATCAAGAATCTCCGGATAAATCGAAATTTTTCAATCCCTTTTTCGATAAGCTTGCAGGGACAGCCTCTTTGAGAAAACAAATCATTGCGGGGGCTTCGGCTACTGAAATTCGCGATGGTTGGAAAAGTGGTTTGGATGAATTCATCAAAGAACGTCAGCCCTATCTTTTGTATCCTTACGACCCCCAAATTGGACTGAATTGATCATCGAATTGATATAGTTACTTATCTTTGAATCATGAAAAATTGGATTACATCAACGGCCATTGCGATTTCTGCGCTGATGGGTGCTTGCAATCAAACTTCGATCAACCAAATTGGCGAACCAGTAAATTCTGATGACGCCGTTTCTGTGAACGTAGGATTGTCTGCTTTTCAGAAAGACGGAACAACAGAAACTGTATTATTCGGCAAAGTGGCCGAAGTTTGTCAGTCTGAAGGCTGCTGGTTTTCATATATCACAGACGATGAAAACGTAACGGTTGATTTTGGAGATGCATTTACTGTACCCAAGAACATTGCAAACAAGGATTTGTACGCCAAGGGGCATTTTTACAGAGACACTTTGGAGGATAAATCCATTGAGGTTAAGTTTAGGGCTGTGGGTGTGAAATTTAAATAATCTGGATTGATATGGCTATCACAAAAAAGGGCGCCCAATGGGCGCCCTTTTTTGTATACTTAAGTTGAGTCGCGCGAATCTCGCGCACCAATGATTTATTTAATCTCGAAGGTATTCATGAACGCGGTGGTAAAATTACCGGCCCTGAAATCAGGATCACGCATCAGTTGCAAATGCAATGGAACCGTTGTTTTTACGCCTTCAATCACAAATTCTCCCAATGCACGCTCCATTTTCACAATGGCCTCTTCACGGGTTTGTGCTGAAACAATCAATTTAGCCACCATCGAATCGTAGAATGGAGGAATGGTATATCCGGCATAGATGTGTGTATCTACGCGAACCCCATGTCCACCAGGACGGTTCAATTGGGTAATCTTGCCCGGACTGGGTCTAAAGTTGTTGTGAATGTCTTCGGCGTTGATTCTGCATTCGATGGCGTGCTTGGTGGGGTAATGATCTTTACCAGAAATGGGCACACCGGCGGCAATCAAAATCTGTTCTTTCACCAAGTCGTAATTGATTACTTCTTCGGTTACTGGATGCTCCACCTGAATACGGGTATTCATTTCCATGAAATAGAAATTGCGGTGCTTATCTACCAAGAATTCAACGGTTCCAACACCTTCGTAGTTGATGATTTGAGCAGCAGCTTTCGCGGCCTCACCCATTTTCTCACGCAACTCGGGGGTCATGAAGGGCGATGGGGTTTCCTCCAACAATTTTTGGTGACGACGTTGGATTGAACAATCGCGCTCAGACAAATGACATACTTTGCCATATTGGTCACCAGCAATTTGGATTTCAATGTGGCGGGGATCTTCGATGTATTTCTCCATGTACAAACCATCGTTTCCGAAGGCCGCACCGGCTTCTTGCTTGGCACTGTTCCATGCGGGTTCTACTTCTTCGTCTTTCCAAACGATGCGCATACCGCGACCTCCACCACCTGCTGTGGCTTTCATGATCACAGGGTAACCCATTTCGTTGGCAACTGAAATCGCTTGTTCGAAACTATCGAGCAATCCATCAGAACCAGGAATTGTAGGAACACCCGCTTTTTTCATGGTATCCTTTGCATTGGACTTATCCCCCATTTGGTCTATCTGTTCTGGCGTTGCACCAATGAACTTGATCCCATGGTCTCTACACAATGCAGAAAACTTGCTATTTTCTGAAAGAAATCCATAACCAGGGTGGATGGCATCTGCGTTGGTAATTTCCGCAGCGGCCAGAATGCGAACCATATTCAAATAACTGTCTTTGCTTTGTGGCGGTCCGATACAAACAGCCTCATCCGCAAAGCGAACGTGCAAACTTTCGCGGTCTGCAGTAGAATACACCGCCACCGTCTTAATACCCATCTCTTTACAGGTACGAATGATGCGAAGCGCAATCTCACCGCGGTTAGCGATTAAGAGTTTTTTAAACATACGTTTAGGATTAGGCAGGTTCTACCAAAAACAAAGGCTGATCGTATTCAACGGGCGTAGCGTTGTCTACCAAAATCTTGACGATTTTACCGCTGATTTCACTTTCGATTTCATTGAACAACTTCATTGCTTCAATGATGCAAACCACTTTGCCAGGTTTTACATCGTCGCCAACATTCACAAACATGGGAGATTCTGGGCTTGGTGTGCGGTAGAATGTTCCTACCATGGGCGATTTGATGGTGATCAAATTATCGGCCTTGGGTTCAGCAACGGGGGCTGCAGCAACAACTGTTGGCGCCGCCGCAGGTGCAGCTACTGCCATTGGCGCAGTTTGAACAGCTACAGGGGTATATTGAGCAGTGGTAAATTGAGCAGGATTCTTTTTGATAAGAAGCTTGAAGTCTTTTTGATTGATTTCTACTTCATCAACACCTGCTGTTGATACGAATTTAATCAGTGCTTGAATCTCTTTTAAGTCCATAGTTTAGCTTGAATTTGAAGTCACAAAGAAAACCATATTTTGCCAAAATCGACGAAAAATGTAAGAAAACAACCGATTATTTATACAATTCTGCCCAAAACGACCAATTTTTTGCTCGTTTTGGGCAGAATTGAAAATTTAAAAGGAATAAGAGATCCCGCCTTGAAAGATGGATTTTGCGATACCCATTTCGGCATACCAACCCAATTGGTCAGCAATAGTGCCTTTGAAACCCAATGTACTTTCAAAACCAACCGTTGGAACACTGGCAACATTGATACCCGGTATAGCGAATTGATTTAACAATTTAGTATCATTGGTTGAAATAGAAACTTTATTGGTCCTAATACCCATTCCCAATCCCCAATAAACCTGCACTTGCGCATCCGGGTTGAAAGTATAATTGTACCTAACATTAAAACTCCTTGTTACGTCCTTCCCCTGCAGATTGAGCTGAGTTAAAGTACCCATATCATTGAAAAAAAACGAATCTCTCACCAAACCGCCCACGGTAAAGCCACTGTTTGCGAAATTCAATCCCAAAGCGTGTTTTCTACCCAACTTGTTTTCATATTTCAGATAAATTAGCGGTGCAGTGGTGTTTGTGGTAATTGAAGAAAACACAAACGAATCACTTGGTGTTGTGACATTCGCATTGTCGAGGTTGTTCACCAAGATATACATTAGATTTACAGCACCTGCACCCACGATGATTGTATTTTTTGCTTCCTTACCTGCAGAAGGTGCAATGGGACTGGTTTGGGCCTTGCTCGGTGCAATATTAACAATGGCAACCCACAACAAGCAGGTCATTGATTTGATGGCGTTTCTGGTATTTCTCATAATTACAGTTAGATCCATTTGATTTTGTATTCTTTATAACGGAATATTTCCGTGTTTCTTTTTGGGATTGTTTTTCACTTTGTTCTGCAGCATATCGAAGGCTTGAATCAACTTTGTACGGGTTTCTTCCGGTAAAATCACTTCATCCACAAAACCCCTCGCTGCTGCACGATAAGGATTGGCAAACAAATCGCTGTATTCCTTTTCCTTTTCTTTCCAAGCTGCATCCCTGTCTTCGGCTGCATCGATGTCTCTTTTGAAAATGATTTCCGCCGCGCCCTTGGCACCCATCACAGCAATTTCTGCCGTTGGCCAAGCGAAATTCAAATCTGCGCCAATGTGTTTGCTGTTCATCACATCATATGCACCGCCATAGGCTTTGCGTGTAATTACAGTAATACGAGGCACGGTGGCTTCGCTGAACGCATACAATAATTTTGCCCCATTGGTAATAATGGCATTCCACTCTTGATCAGTACCTGGTAAAAATCCTGGGACATCTTCAAACACCAACAAAGGAATATTAAATGCATCACAAACACGCACAAAACGGGCTGCCTTTTGAGAGCTGTGGACATCCAACACCCCCGCCAAAAATGCAGGTTGGTTGGCAACAATGCCGATGCTTCTGCCTGCCAATCGCCCAAAACCCACAACGATATTTTCGGCATACGCTCCGTGAACTTCAAAAAAACTGTCTGTATCTACAACACCCTGAATAACCTCTTTGATATCATAGGGTTGATTGGGGTTTTCAGGAACGATGTCGTTCAGCACCTCACGGGTTTCGTTGCCCGCGCTGTATGGCAAACCTGGTGCTTTTTCCTCACAATTCTGAGGCACATACGACAACAATTTTCTCAAATTCTGGATACAAACCACTTCATTGGCCGCAGTAAAATGGGCAACCCCACTTTTTGAACTGTGCACAGAGGCGCCGCCCAATTCTTCGCTGCTCACATCTTCGTTAGTTACGGTTTTTACCACATTGGGGCCTGTAACAAACATGTAGCTGGTATTCTCTACCATGAAGATGAAATCTGTTAATGCCGGAGAGTAAACGGCACCACCAGCGCATGGACCCATGATGGCAGAAATTTGGGGAATGACCCCGCTGCTTTGTACATTTTTGTAAAAGATATCTGCGTAACCACCCAACGAAACCACACCTTCTTGAATCCTCGCCCCACCCGAATCGTTCATACCGATCAATGGCGCGCCATTGGCCAAGGCCATGTCCATAACTTTACAGATTTTCTCAGCGTGAGTTTCGCTCAAAGAACCTCCAAAAACAGTAAAATCTTGAGAAAACACATACACCAATCTACCATTTACCTTCCCGTAACCGGTCACTACACCATCGCCCAAAAACTGCTGTTTCTCCATACCGAAATCGGTACTTCTATGGGTTACAAATGCACCAATTTCACAAAATGTACCTTCATCCAACAGTAGTTGAATGCGCTCTCGGGCGGTTAATTTACCCTTTTTGTGTTGAGAATCAATTCGGGCCTGACCTCCACCCATAGCCGCTTCGTTGCGTTTCTGGATGAGTGTATTTTTGCGTGAATCCATATGTGGCAAATTTACACATCGCCACGCGAAAGCTGAAGAAAAAGATTGGATTTAATTCGATCCAGGAGAATCTTTCAATGCAGAAAGATCAAACAGCAATGAAAAACGCATTTGATTTTGCAAAGGATGCCTGTTGGCAAATGGCACCAAATAGGCGGCGTCGATGGTAAAGGTGTTGTACTTCAAACCCAAACCAATTGTACCATACTGTCTTCCACCCTTGGTTTTCGCTTCATAAAAAGCCCCTGCACGCAACACAAACAAATCATTGTAAATGTATTCTGTACCCAAACTGAAGTTGTATTCTTTGGCCTCTTCAGAAAAGCCACCCGGCGCATCATAAAAAGATTGAATCATGCCTTGAATGGTATTCACATTTGGGTCGATACCGGTAAACTGACGAACACCGCTCACAAATGAGTCCTCCCCATTGTAAGAAACCAAGTAATAAGGTCTTGTTGGCACCAACAACTTATTTACGTCTGCATACACATTGATCACGTTGTAATCATCGATCTCGTGACTGTAACCCACACCCAATTTCAAGTTTGTAGGAATGAAATCACGCTTCTCTTTGGATGAATAAGTCATCTTAGAACCGATGTTTTGGATATTTAAACCAAACTGCAACTTATCAAAACCGCCTTTGGGGTTTTTCACTTCGGTTTTGTAAAGCAAATTCACATCACCCGCAGCACCCATGGCCGCTTTGTAATCAATACCATTAAATGCACGGTTACCAGTAAGGTTGCTGTAAATGAACCTCAAATTCACACCCATCGAAAAATTGTTATTGAATTGCGTGGCATACCCCCCGTCGAAAGCGAATTCGTTGGGATTGAAATTGCCCGTGGGGTTTCCTTCGAAATCGGTGAACTGGATGTTTCCCAATGAGAAATATCTCATCGAACCACATACCGCTGAACCCTTACCTACTTTGGCGTAGCCCGACAAATAAGAAAATCCTACATCGTCAACCAACTGTCTCAACCAAGGTGCATAAGACAATGAAAAACCGGTTTTATTTTTGGCATGTACCAAATTGGCCATGTTCCATGAACCACTGTTGGCATCAGGATTAAACAATGCCACACCCACATCACCCATTGCGGCGGAACGACTGTCGGGCGTGATGGTTAAAAATGGCACCATCGTGGTCACCGTATTCAATTGACCGGCTAATTGCTTAGAAGTGAATGAGGTAGATTGAGCCTGCAAAGAAGCCCATGCAGTAATCGATAATAGAGCAATGGCTGCTGTTTTTTTCATAGTGCTTAATGGCAAAAATATGATATCAGAATTGTGCATCCTAATTGATTGATAAAAGATATCTAAAATAAACGAAAGAAATTCAAAATCATTGTGCTTTCACGAACTTTCCACCCACCTTGGCTTCCAATCCATCCTCTGTAAGCAACAACACTTGATAGAAGTAAACACCTCCTTGTAAATCAGCACCCGACGATGATTTTCCATCCCAATCAATGACCGTCATTTTTGCTTGTGCAGACTCTTGCCATTGTTGTCCATCCGCTAATACACGGCCCGAAGCATCCATTACCTTCCATTTCACGGTGAGATTCTCACCTGGCAAGCTGTGTTGCACCCACACCTTCAACTCATCGTAAAATGGTTGAGGGAAAGCGCCTGACCCAGTCACTTCCAGTGTTCGTGGCGGTATCACCAAACATTGAACCATCCCCTTTCCTGGGTTATTGTAAATATCCCACGCTTTGCACGTAAACGTATGTTTCCCAGGAATTAAATCAGACAGCGGAAAGCGCACAGTCCCTCTGGTATAACTGTTTACATCGTAGCTAAAATAATCATTGAGCACAAAATTCTGTTGCTTTTCTGTTCCTTCGTCGATGATCAGCTGTAAATCTCGGCCGATGCCTGCACCGGTAGAATTGATTCCATCTTTATCGAAAATGCGGGCCACAAAATCCACATCGCGGGCGACCTTTCCACCGTTAGAAAATGTGGTATCTTGCATAAATGCCTTCACCTGCGGACCATCCACATCGATTTGCGACACTTGCTCACTGCCCCCAATGAAAAACTGCCAAGATCCGGCTGCATCAGTGACGTTGTTGTGGGCATAGAACTTTGCCAAGCCAATACCATAATTGTAGGCGATGTCTTTCGGCACCGAAAACACCAACTCGAATTTTCCGTTTTTCACGGTCACTTGCCCATTGAACAAGACGCCCGATTGCTCGGAAAATGCCACAGGATTGCCCTGACCATCGTTATTTAATGTATACTTCTGGATGGGTTTGTCGAAAATTTTCACCCACATCGTGCCGTTGAACCCGGTAAATTCGCCCACCAAACGCTCGTTGATGTGGCCCTTCAAATGAATGACCGAAAATGCTTTCACTGTATCACGGAAAGCGCTTACATGTTTTCCTTGCACAGAATCTACCTGGATCAGGTGTTTCGGGAAAGCAATGGGCATGCTCGCATCGCCCAAAAGTGCAAATTTATTGTCTTCTGAGTTGTAGGTGGGTCGGTTTTTCATCCGTTGAAATACCTCACCCAGTGTGGGAATGGGTTCATTGGGTTTTGGAAATCCGTAGTTCGTCCAAAAATCCCTATTAATCTGGGTATTTCCACTCACATAAACCAATCTGGTGGTACTCATCAATGCGATGGCTCCCCCCCTTGGATTCAGCAAGGTCAACTCCCCCGCGCTTTGGTTTTTGGGGTCGTCAAATGCACTAAACTCGCAAGTTGCCGTAAACAAAATGGGCATTTTATACGAATTCTCCCAACTATTCACCATGGGAATATCGAGGATCGATTCTTGGGCCCAGCCTTTGATACCTCCATGACCTTGATAATTGAAAAACAAGGCGCCGTCTTTCATGGTCCGATTGATGGCCGCACTCATTTCCGGGTACTTTTCATTGTTTCCGGTGGTTGACTGCGAAAAGGCATCGGTATACAACTTATTTACGTTGAAGTAAGGAAAAAACTGATTGATATAATTTGAATTATATTCCGATTCGCTTACAAATTCCGTTTCCCAACTTTCGTCTACATCATCGCAAGCAAAAGCGATATTTGCTCGCCATGGACCCAATGATTTGGGCGAACCATACCTTTCTAATTTGGACACAACACCCGTGGCCTCTGACAAAGTTCTGACCGGAATCCTACCAATGGAAATGGCCAATTTGCCTTTTGTTTTCATCGGATCGCCTTCGTTGGAATCCAAAAAACCCAAAAAATCGTCTAGACAAAACGAACCCGCACCCGCATTCCCAGTGGATTGATACACAGGAACAAAATTGGTGTTATCTACCACCCGATTCTTCATATCGTAAGACGCCGCACCCAAGATTGTAACAAACCGAAATTTACTTCCATTTTGCTGAGCATACAACCTACGCCAACGGAAGTAATCTCTCAGAGCCACCAAATCTTGCTGTCCGCCAGAAAACTCATTGTAAATCTGTTGTGGCGTAATCACCGCAACCGAGTAACCTGGGTTAATTTTGCGATAATTGGCCAATTGATTGGCAGCGGGTATAAAGTCTGGGTGGGTTAAAATGATCAGTTCCGCGCTATTGTCAAATGCTTTGTTTTGCGCATCTAACAACGTCCTGACCTGCACTTGCAAAAATTTCGCGTTGTTTTTTGGAAATGAAATGAACGTATGATGTGGTTCATCTTTGGACAGTAAAATACGCAAATCCCCACCGCCCAATTGTTCAATGTTACACAACTTGGGCATCAAGGGATTAGATACATTCCAAACATTCACTTGAGTGTCCTGTGACGACCATTGAAAGAACACATTTTGATTGCTCGATGCGAGTTCTTGGTTGCGAATGATGGCCGTGGCAGAGGGTTTGTGTTGCGCGCTTTGCCAGGTTTTCACCTCGAAGTAATCCAAAAGCACGTAGGATTTGGTATTGGGACGATTCAGTTTGAACTGCAAATTCAAGTTTGAGCCCTGCACAGGCACTTTCATGGTGGCGTTTAATAAATAATAGGGTTCGTAAGAGCCACCGATCGAACGCAACTTATATCGAACAACCTTCCCATTGGCAGTTACAACCAAAGAGCCCGTATCGTCTGTTACGAATGAAGCGATTTGAAAATCCAATTCGATGCTATCCACACCCGTTGAAATGCCACGTTGAAACGACCGCACCAATGTTTCATTTCCCAGTCGCTCGCCAAACCACATCCTCCCCATTGAATTGGGATTCACCATATCGCTGTCGTGAAAATCATATTGTTCGATGCCCTTTACAGTGTTACCAATTGCGCCGATTGCCGCTTTTTGATTCTCGATCCTCATGCCTTTTGTATCGGAATGACCAATCACAAACTGCGTTTTATCTACATAAAAATTGGAGAAGTGCTGATAATTGTACTGACTAAAAGCCCAATCCTTGGTAGATTGAACATAAAAAATCACAGCATCACCATCGTTCCACACACCATCCGCTTCCCCAATGACTTCGCAAGGAATCTGATGCGATTGTGCTCGAACCAAAGCGGTGTTGGTTTCTGGTAAGCCCTGCCCTTGAGTACCATAAATCTGAAAATTCCGGGGATCTGATGAAGCCACATCCAAACCCATGTTCTTCAATTCGGCCATGGTGATTTTATACATACCAGACGATCCCGTTTCAATCGCGGCCCACTTCCCTTTGGATAGGAACGATTGCGCCTGTACCGAAAGGGACAAAGCGGCGATGACAGTAGTGATGAGTAGCCTTGAATGCATTGCAATTTTCAAAACGTAAAATAACGCAAAATCATGCATATTTTTTGTCACAGTATTGTCATGTACGATGAATTTTAACCATTTCCAAGAAAGTTTGTTTGTAAAATCAATAATTTGTGCATTGATTCGTTTTTATTTGTAAGTTTGTTAGACGTACCACATGAAAAGAGTTTTACGAGCACTTAGTCTCGGCTTGATTGGAGGGATTTCCCTCAGCGTTCAGGCCCAAGATCCAGAACTTACGCAGTTCTACGCGTCACCAGTATACACCAACCCTGCGTTGGCTGGTTCTGCTGTCTGCGCTTACGGAGCAGCTGGGCGTATGTCGCTCAACTACCGAAACCAATGGCCCAACTTGCCCGGAACATTCCGTTCATTTTGTGCATCGTGGGATCAACATATCCCAAGTGTTGGTGGTGGTTTGGGTGCAATGGTTTTCCACGATATCGCTGGCGCTGGATTGTTAACTTCTACTACAGTTAGCGGTGTTTACAGTTATTTGTTGCCGTTGGATCGCGGTAGAATGTACATGCGATTTGGATTGCAAGGATCATTTACCACCAAGTCTATCAACTTCAGTCGTTTGAAATTTGCGGATCAAATCAACCCCACACAAGGATTTGTATTACCTACAGGTGAACAAGCCCCAGCCAATAACGGTGTGAAAAACTATCCCAACTTCAACGCAGGATGGGTGATGTATACAAGCAAGTTCTACATGGGATTTGCCGCTCACAACATCATCGAGCCCAATTGGAGCTTTTACAACAACCCCGATGAAGTATTGCCTATGAGATTAACTGCCCATGCCGGTGCGGTTATTCCAATGACAAGAAGTCGATTCGAAGAAAACACCATCTCCCCCAACGCCTTGTTTATGAAACAGCGCAATTTCACTCAGTTGAATTTGGGTTTCTATGCGAACAAAGGTCCATTGGTAACCGGTTTATGGTTCCGTCAAACTTTCGGCGCATTCAAGAATTCAGATGCGGTGATTATGTTGGTTGGATTTAGAAAGAATCGATTCAAATTTGGTTATAGTTACGACTTTACAGTGAGCGATGGTCGCAGTGCCATCCCTTCTTCTCATGAGGTAAGTGCAACCATTGATTGGTGCGTACCTCCAGGAAGAACACCGTTCAAGCCATTGCGTTGTCCTGAATTTTGATCTACAACCATTTATCAACACAATAAATTTCAGAAAAAGCCCAACCCTGTTGGGCTTTTTTATTGCGCATGTTGAAAAAAAATATATATTTGCAAATAATACACATAATCTGTCGTTATTAATAACTAAGAATGCAAACCGTGTTAACAAAAAATCGCACTTGGATTTGGGCCGTAGCTGCCATGGTAGCTGCCAGTGCTTGCGGTCCAAAGAATGTAAGCAAGACCACAGGTCAAGCCTACAACAGCCCTAAATGGGGTGGATTTGCCAATCCTAAGTACAGGGGTCAAGAAACCGGGCCAGGTTTGGTGTTGGTTGAAGGCGGATCTTTCACTATGGGTTCTACTGAGAAAGACCTTCAGTTCGACAACAACAATGCCGAAAGGACAGTAACTGTAAATTCATTCTACATGGATGAAGTGGAAGTAAGCAACCTTCAATATCGCGAATACGTGTATTGGTTGATGCGTACTTACATCAGTTACCCAGAAGTTTACCAAAGGGCTCTCCCCGATTCATTGTGTTGGAGAAGCAAATTGGCATTCAACGAACCTTTCGTTGAGTATTACTTCCGTCACCCATCGTATAAAGATTATCCTGTTGTGGGTGTGAACTGGCAACAAGCGTCTGAGTTCGCTCAATGGAGAACTGAACGTGTGAACGAAACCATCTTGGATCGCGAAGGCATTATCAAATACGATATTGTTACAGATGCAAACGATGACAATACGTTCCACACCAGAACTTACTTGGCTGGCCAGTATGATTTCATCAAAAAAGGTAAAAAGCCTTTGAGTGACTTCAGCAAGAAGAAGAAAAAAGACCAAAAGCGTTTCAAAGTAAACATGGAAGATGGCATCATGTTGCCAGAATACCGTTTGCCTACAGAAGCTGAATGGGAATATGCCGCTCAAGCCAACATTGGCGATGTTAATTTCAACAACGTAGAGCAAAAGAAAATTTATGGTTGGAATGATTACACCATCCGTATCAAAGAAGAAAAGGAAAAAGATCGTGGTAAGATTCGTTTGAATGCCATGGTTGGTAAAGGTGACTTCGGTGGAGTTGCTGGTGGTCCTTTGAACGACGGTGGTTTTGTACCTACCCAAGTTTATTCTTATTGGCCAAACGCTTACGGTTTGTACAACATGGAAGGTAACGTAGCAGAGTGGACCATGGATATCTACCGTCCGCTTTCTCAAGAAGATTTCGATGCATTCATGCCATTCCGTGGTAACGTTTACAAAACTTTGGTTTTGGATCAATACGGTGTAATCGAACAGAAAGATTCATTGGGTCGTTTGTTGTATCGTGATGTGACAGAGCGTGAAAACGTAAATCGCAGAAACTACAAGAAAGCCGATAACATTGGCTTCAAGGACGAAGAGAACTACAACAATGGCGACATGACCTATGAATACGGTGTTACGTCTTTGGTAAACAACAAAGCGCGCGTATATAAAGGTGCATCTTGGAACGATCGTGTATATTGGGCTTCTCCAGGTACTCGCAGATTCTTGGATGAAAAACAAAGCCAATCAAACCTAGGTTTCCGTTGTGCGATGATTCGCATTGGTTCACCAGTAGGAAATGGCAAAAAGAAATACAACAACCTACCTAGCTCTGGTATCGATAAAAAGACCAAGCGTCGTAGATAATAGATATTTATTCCAAACAAAAAGGGCCGCTCAATGAGTGGCCCTTTTTGTTTGGCGTCTGTGAGTTTTCATAAACAATGAATCAATAGAGTGGTTGGATGATTCTTCAATACATTCAAGATGAAGGGGTTGGCCTACGTAGACCCCGCAGCTTCCTTAGAAATGCCTAAAAAAAGAAAAGCCCCGTTTCCGGGGCTTTTGTGTGCTCTTTAGAGCGAGAAACGAGACTCGAACTCGCGACCCCAACCTTGGCAAGGTTGTGCTCTACCAACTGAGCTATTCTCGCTTGTGATTTGATCTCTCAAACGTGGTGCAAAAATACGTCAAACTTTTCTATTCGTCAAGTAGAAAAGAAAAAAAATAAAAAAGGCAGTCCTGTAAGCCGGGTTCTGTTCCCAAGTTGCCTTGAGCTTCTATCATTGATCTAGGATGTCACTCGCGCGACATCTCCATCGGTCTACCCTTCTGGCTTGCCGAAGCAATTGAGCGGGACGCCCTTTGATCCAGGTTTATTTGACCTTTCAACCCGCAAGGTTTTTCCCAATTCCAAATCACTTTGGAACGAGTGGGCTCTTACCCCACTTTTTCACCCTTACCCCCCGAAGGTGGCGGTTTAGCTTTCTGTGACACTGTCTGTCGTTCAGAACCGAAATCCCAAACGCCTTCTTGTTAAGAAGTGCGGTACCCTGTGTTGCCCGGACTTTCCTATTCGCTTTTACGAATCGATAGAACGGACTGCCTTTTCAAAGGTACAACGCAAATTGGTGGAAAACACAACCCTACTTCACAATCGCGATTTCCTATCTTTGTGCAATAGAAGTATGGAAACACAATTTGAGGCGGTCATCGGTTTGGAAATTCACGTGCAGTTGCAAACGTTGAGCAAGGCATTTTCTGCAGATAGCATCGAATATGGCGCATTGCCAAATACGCAAGTAAGTCCAATCAGTTTGGGCCACCCCGGCACTTTGCCCATGCACAACAAGGCAGCCATCGACAATGCCATCAAAATGGGCTTGGCGTTGAATTGCGATATTCGTCAAGTGAATCGATATGCGAGAAAAAACTACTTCTATGCCGATTTGCCTAAGGGCTATCAAATCACCCAGTTCGATACGCCATTGTGTAACAACGGTGCAGTACGCATTAAATTGGGCGATGGCAGCGTGAAAGACATTCGATTAACGCGCATCCACATGGAAGAAGATACAGGCAAGAGCATGCACGATCAAGATCTATACGATACTTTGGTAGATTACAACCGCGCAGGAACCGCTTTAATTGAAGTCGTAACCGAACCTGATATCAAAACGGGAGACGAAGCTTATGCGTTTGTTACAGAAATCCGCCGATTGGTGAGATACCTCGAAATTTGTGACGGCAACATGGAAGAAGGCAGTTTGCGTTGCGATGCCAACATTTCTATCATGCCCAAAGGCTCTAAAGTTTTCGGAACCAAAGTGGAAGTGAAAAACATGAACTCCATTTCCAATGTGAAACGGGCCATTGATTTCGAAATAAAACGTCAAACCGAGGTATTGTTGAGCGGTGGTAGCATCGATGGTGAAACCCGTGGATTCAATGGATTGAACGGATCTACTTTCAGTATGCGTAAAAAGGAAGCGGTGAACGATTATCGCTATTTCCCTGAGCCCGACCTCCCACCCACCATCGTAACGGAGGCCTATTTGGAAGAGGTTCGCTTGCGTATGCCCGAATTACCGTCTGCCTTGTATCACCGATTTACTGAACAGTATGGTTTGAGCGATTACGATGCTTCTGTTTTGGTAGACGATAAACACAGTGCCTTGTACTTTGAAAAAGTTGTGGGCATTTCCCCCAAGTATAAACAAGTGAGCAACTGGATTTCCGGACCCATTCGGGGCTATCTCAATGAGAATGCCTTGGGGATGGAAGATTTCACACTCAGCCCCCAGCAAATTGCCGAAATCATTGAGCTCATTGAAGCCAATAAAATCAGTCATACCGCAGCCACACAACAACTGTTCCCAGCCCTCACCCAAAATCCAAACAGCACCGCTGCAGAATTGGTTGAATCACTGGGATTGGCGAATATCACCGATGCGTCTTTCATTGAAAACTTGGTGCAGGAAGTATTGGCTGAGTTCCCCGAAAAAGTGGCAGAATATCGTGCCGGCAAATTGGGATTGTTGGGCTTGTTTGTGGGCGAAGTAATGAAGAGATCCAAAGGGAAAGCAGACCCAAAAACCGCCAACGCATCGGTAAAATCAGCATTGGATCAAGCTTAATTGGGGGAATGATGCGCTTTGGGATGGTCCTAGGCCTAATGGCCATTTGGTGTATTGATGTGTTTTCACAATCAAAACCCCTACCCAACTATCCCAAAAGTTTACCCTTTTTAGATACCACCGCGAACCATTTCCAATCTCAGCAAGCCTCCTTAATGGGAAGCATTGTGGATGTGATCGGGCCACGAAACAACGGGGATATCAACATTCTTCATATTGGTGATGAGCAGGTTAGCTCACTGTCGAACCCACTCAGAAAACAACTTTTTCACCAAGGTTCGCCGCAATCGGAAAATGCCGAAAACCAACCGGGTTTGGGATTGTTTTTTCCAGGGGCATTGAATAACAATGCATTGGACCTTGGGATTAAGAGCAGTAGCACCGGCCTGTGGACCTATGCCACGCCCATCGAAAACAATCGTTTGATGCCCGTGGGTATTACAGGCTACTCGGCAAAAACCGAAGACTGGAAGTCCACCATCACCGTTTTCATCCCTTCCGAATACCAAAACAAGGTGGATCAATTCAAGATGTTCTGCGAGCGGAGCGAGCAGCATTTCGATGTGGTGGTTACTTGTTTGGGCGATAAAAAAGCAAATGGATCAGCCACTGTATTGAGCAAACGGGAGTTTCCCGCATCCATATCGTACAGAAACGCCCCCTTCTTGGAACTGTCGATCCCATTGGGTACGCGGAGCATTGCCATTCAATTCAAGCAAGTAATATCAGCGCAGAAATCATTTACCATACACGGCATTTCAATCAATAACTCTCGCGCATTCAACTTTCACAGCATTGGGATGAGAGGCTGTGGTTACAATGAATTCAATCGATTGGAATTGTTCAAGCAACAACTTCCCCTGATCTCCCCAGATTTGGTGATTTTGGATTTTGGACAGCATGAAAACTACAGGGGCAATGAAACCGAAGCCGCCTATCTAGAACCCCTGAAACAGTGCATAAAAACCATTCGTGATGCCATGCCTGCAACAAAGATCATGATCGTTATCCCCCAAGATTGTGTTCGCGGTGGCAGAACATTGCAAACTTTCGAAAAATACCAACAGGCCATCATCGCTCTGTGTAAAACAGAACGCATCGCCTATTATGATTGGTATCGGGTTTCAGGGGGGAAATACTCCGCCCAATATTGGCTCGATTATGCATTGTTTTTGCCTGATGGCATGCATCTGAACGAGCAAGGCACCGATTTGAAAGGACAATTGTACGCCGATGCTTTTGGGAATACCGTGCAGCGTTACAACAATGGGTACCGACAATTTATCATCGCCGAGGATACAAGCAAACGATTGGCTTTTCGCACGCGTGATACCCTGAGTAAAAACATCGTAGTGTCGGAAGTATGGCGATATCACGTGGTACGCAGGGGTGAAACGGCTTATCGGATTGCATTGCGATATGGAATTACTGTGGCGCAATTGAAAGAATGGAACCATCTCCGGAATTACAACATTGCCGCTGGTACCCGTTTAAAGGTTGGAAAGCTCTCGATAGCCACCAAATCAGACCCAATACAAAGTTTGGAGATGAAAGACAGCGCGGATGCCGAAACCCAAGATCTGAGAGGCGTTGTTTCAGACAGCTCATCGAACAAAGGAAAGAACCCCATTCCCATTATTTCGCCCTCAGCCAACGGCAAACCAAACCCTGACCCTTCGTTGGTTAACAGCAAGCCCAAAACAACGCCTGCAAAACCCGTCTATCACAAAGTTCGTCCGGGTGAAACCCTCTACTCTATTGCCAAGGCATACGGATTAACCGTGGATCAATTGAAGAGAATGAATGGATTGAGGAGCAACAACTTAGCGGTTGGACGTCTCCTTCGTGTTCGATAAATCGATTAAATCTTGCCCGTGATTTTGTAGGATATCATCCCAACCACTTCTCGAAGTAGTGTTTGGAACTTTTCCATTGCACCCGTCGATGGTATTAGCCAAGCCTCTAAATTGTAATCGCGCGTGGCGTTCCCCATGTAATGCACAGGGTAAGCAATGTATTTCACCCCTGCTTTGTCGTAGCAGCCCTTTGATCGTGGCATGTGAAAGGCAGAAGTCACCAGCAACACGGGTTCGGTAATTTTCAAAGAGTCGAGGATTTTCTTGGTTTCCACGGCATTCTCGTAGGTATTTCGCGATTTGGCATCGATAAAAATGCGATTTGGGTTTACGCCATAGTCCTTCAAATACTGGGCGATGTGGGTACTCTCATAGTATTTCTTCATCACAATGGAAGCCGATCCCCCACTCAGAATCACAGTATCAATGCGGTGATTGAGGATATTCTGCATGGGATAAAACAAGCGTTCGCTGGCCTCAGTGAATCCCACTCGATTTCGGGCATGGTCGAATCCTGAGTAACCGCCCAAAATCACACATACCTTTGTCGAAGGAACCACTTGACTGGTGTCTGAGCAAGTATAGGGCTCGGGCTCCCACAACAAGCACAACTCGTTGATCAACACACTGTGCCCTGTGAGATAGAAAATCGCCAAGACCATCATCGCCATCTTACGTCGTTTCGAGGCAAACCGAGGCAGCAAACTCAACAGCAAGATCAAGAGAACCCAACTGAGGGGCTTGAACAGGAACGATGTGATTTTGGAAAGGATGAAAAACATGGGGTAAAATTAAACCTTTGGCCCTAAAAATTGTCTAATTCTCATTGCACTTGATTGTAAAAACAAGTCACTGAAAACCCAAATATCAATCTACAACCATTTTAGCGTTGGTTTCATCCAAAGAATCCCACAATCACAGCCCAAATGGCGATATTTGCATTTTATGCCCTCCATACATTCATTTTATCGACCATTTCTATTATTCAGCGCTGTTCTTTGCCTTTTTTCCTCCATTCAGGCACAGCAGTTTGAACCCATGCGTGGTGGAAACGCTCCGATGCGTGGCGATGATGGCGGCCCTAGAGCCAACAATCGAGGGGGCATCAGAATTACGGCGAGTGGCCAGTGTGTCCAACTACAATTCGATGACAAAAATCTCAATACCGCAGGCGCGGCCGGTGCAATCATCTCGCTTTGGATTCCCAACGATACCGCATCGATCGGAAAAATTATAGGATTTTTACCCAATGGTAGAATGAGCAGCGAAAACGAACAAGCTTTCCGACCCATCAAGCGCAGAGCGCAAGAGGGCGATATCAATTTGCCCAATAACGGATTTACACAAACCGATTCTCTAGGAAAGTATAGTCTTCGTTTACCACTCTTTCAGTTTGGGAATCCCCAAAATCCTCAAGATTTCATGTTTTTGCGCGCTGCAATGAGCAACCCCAAGAGCAAGGCACTCACCTTCTTGATCGTTGCCACGCATTCAAACGGCACAAAGGCACAAAGCTGGATCAATCTGCATGATTATGTCAATTTCTCAAGGCTTGCAGAAACCAATTCCTTCTCCTTCGAGTTTACGCTGCCAACCCTCACCTTGGTGAACGAAATCATTCCCAT
>CANHGC010000004.1 GCA_947460045.1 Bacteroidota bacterium
ACTTGGGGATGAATAGGTTGTTCCCGTTCATGGTGACCAATTCGCCGATGGCTGCAATGAGTCCGCCCATTTGGGTTTTCCCCGACAGTTTGAACCAGATGCTGAGGTTGTAATAAATGCCCAGGCAGAGGTTGGCGCCGAGCAGTACGGGAATAATTGAGAGGCCTCTGGCGTTGGTGTAATAGAGGGGGTTTTGCATCAGGAGTGGTGCAATCCAGGGCATAAACACCATGGTAAATAGGTATATGCCACCTGAAACGTAAACAAAGTAACGCATCACATGGGCGTAGGTGGCTTTGGCATCGGCATCGCCACTTTTGCTAAAGAAGAAGGGTTCTGCGGCGAAGCGAAAGGCTTGGACGAAGAGGGTGAGCACGAGGCTGAGTTTGTAGAAGGCGTTGTACATACCCGTTTCGGCGTCGGCGATATTTGCCGGGAGCATTTTTTTGAGCATCACGCGGTCGAGGGTTTCGTTGATCATACCGGCCAGTCCCACAATGATGAGGGGCAGGGAGTATTTGAGCATGCGTTTTACGAGGGGGACATCGAAGCCGTTTTTGAGTTGGGTAAAAGTTTTTGAAAGGAGGGGTAGGGTGATGAGTGAAGCCAACAGGTTGCTAATGAAGATGTTGGCGATCATGTTTTGGGGTTGTGCTTGTAGGGCGCACCAGTGGGCGAAGGACTGCCATTGACTGCTCGAAAACTGATCGGCGGAAAAATGTATGCCGAGAAGGGTGGTGGTGGCATGGGGTTGCAGGGCAAATTTGGCGAACGCAGGGGCGGCCACGAGCAACAGCAGGGTAGAGAGGATGTTGATGCCTATATTGGAAAGGCGTATGTAGGCAAAGGTCCAGGGTTTTTCTTGTTGCCTGAGCCAAGCGAATCCGAGTGCGCTGATGGCATCGGCGGCGAGGATGAGGACCAAGTATTCGATGAGTTGCGGATATTGCGGGTAGCCCATCCAGTCCATGATTTGCGGGCCTGTCCAACGGGCGATGAGGATGGCGGTAAAACCCGTGAGGATGAGGGTAAATGTGGCCGTGGAAAAGACTTTTCCGGGGTTGTTGGTTTGTTTGGAGAAGTTAAAGAAGGCGGTTTCTAAACCCAGGGCGAAGAGTATCGCCAAGAAGCTGGCGTAGGTAAACATGACGCTGACGATGCCATATTCGGCGGGTGTAAATTTACTCAGGTAGAGTGGCACCAAGGCATAGTTCAAAAACCGACCTAGCATGGTGCTGAGGCCATACACGGCGGTTTGGGAAGCCAGTTTTTTGATGATGCTCATTGTTAGTGTGGGTTGGGGTAGGTTGCGAAGATAGGAAAGTTCAGATGATGGCGGGTGGGTTATACTGGGCGAGGTATTCCGGGGCGAGCGGACCGAGGTTGAAGAGCAGATCGATGGCGCTCACGGATTCTCTGAAGCCAAATTTGGTGTGAAAGGTTTGGGTATAGGGGGCGGGGTTGATGGGTTGTTGGTGATAGGGCAGCAGCGCATTTTGGGCGTTGAGAGACGATGTTGCGTTGGGTTGGGTGATGTAATCTGGGGCAAAGGGAAGCTTGAGGTTTTGGAAAAGCACTTGGTTGAGGCCATGGATGATGTGCTGCATGGTTTGGGGTTGTTCATCGAACACGGCGAAAAAACGGTAATCGTAGTATTCGAAGAAGGGAGATTTGCCGTAGGCGGTTTGCCAAGCTTGTTTGTGGTCTTTGATCCAGTTTTGGTTGTAGTTGATGCGCACTTCGGGCAGGGGCCGGTTGCGATCTTCATGGTTCACGGGGATGGTGAGGGGTTGGATGTTATTGGGTGCTGCGATGTTGTATCTATTGGCTCCGTTTTGTTTGATGAAGGGGGCGTTGAGCAGAATGGGGAATTGTTGCTGCTGGCAGCCGATGACAAACCATTGGAGGGGTGGCAGTATGATATAGGGGAGTAGCATTTAGGGGTGAAAGGGGGTCACGGGGAGGGTATCGGGGCACTCGGTGAGGAGTTGTTGGAGGGTTTTGTGGAGGGTGGGGTGGTTGTAGCGCGGGAGGACATCGGCCAGGGGCTGCAGCACAAATCTGCGTTGGTGGAGGAAGGGGTGGGGAATTTGAAGGTTGTTGCGCTGTATTTGATCATCGTTATATAGCAATATGTCTATATCAATGAGTCGAGGTCCCCACTTGATTTCTCTCCTGCGGCCCATCGATTTTTCAATTTGCAGGCATTTTTGCAGGGTTTGTAGCGGGGTGAAGGGGGTGATTACCACGATGACTTGGTTGAGGAACGGGGGTTGATCGGTATTCCCCCAAGCGGCGGTTTGGTATAGAGGAGAGCATTGGATGATTTGACCAATGTTTTTTGTGATGAGTTGTTGTGCCCAAGCGATGTGATACAAGCGGTTTCCCATGTTTCCACCCAAACCCAGGGCCACCCGATTTTCGATGTTCATATAGTTTGCGAAGATAAACAGAGTGGATGGATGATGGGGAAATCCTATTTTTGTGCTTTATGAAGCAGTATTTCAGTTTGATGGGATTGTTGTTTAGCGTTTTGTTGGTTCAGGCGCAGGACGTGATACGTGGTTTCAATGTGGCGGAAACGCCGCAGTGGACGGTTACCAGTTACGCCAATGATCCATTGAATGTGCGGTATTATACGTTTGCCAATGGGCTTACATTGATTACATCGAACCAAAAAAAATCGCCCCGTGTGTATACGATGGTGGCGGTGAAAACGGGATCGAAGAACGACCCTGCAACCAATACTGGATTGGCGCATTACTTGGAGCACATGTTGTTCAAGGGCACGGATCGTTACGGGTCGTTGGACTGGAAAAAGGAGGAGCCATTGTTGAAGCAAATTGATGCGTTGTATGAGAAGTATAACCACACGAAGGATGCTGGGGAGCGAAAGGGGTTGTATCGTGCGATCGACAGTGTGAGTCAGCTCGCGGCCAAATTTTCGATTGCCAATGAGTACGACAAAATGTGTCAGGCCTTGGGCGCACAGGGCACAAATGCATTTACGAGTACTGATGAAACGGTGTATATCAATGACATTCCATCGAACATGTTGAGTAAGTGGTTGACGTTGGAGGCGGAGCGATTTAGAAATCCGGTGTTGAGGTTGTTTCACACGGAGTTGGAGGCGGTGTATGAGGAGAAGAACATTTCATTGGATCGCGAGGGCGAGAAGGTGTATGAGTTGATGATGGCTGATTTGTTCAGGAAGCACAATTATGGGTTACAGACGACGATTGGCACGGTAGAGCATTTGAAGAATCCGAGTTTGGAGGCCATACGCAATTATTACAATGAGTATTATGTGCCAAACAACATGGCCATTATTATGAGTGGCGATTTTGATCCGGATGCTGTGGCGGCGGAGGTGGCATCGAAGTTTGCTTATATGGAGAGGAAGGACGTGATGAGTTATGCTTTTGAGTTGGAAACGCCCAAGAATCAAGAGCGGATTTATGAGGTATTTGGTCCAGATGCGGAGAGTGTGAACATTGGTTTTCGAATTCCGAATGCGGGGTCTGAGGAATCGCGGGCGGCGCAGTTGATTGATTTGTTGTTGAACAATTCCAAGGCGGGGTTGATTGATGTGAATTTGGTGTTGAAGCAAAAGGTTTTGGGCGCGCACAGCGGGGTGGAGCAGATGGCGGATTATGGGATTTTCTATTTGGAGGGATCTCCAAAGGAAGGGCAATCGTTGGAAGAGGTGAAGCAGTTGTTGTTGGACGAATTGGAAAAAATCAGGAAGGGTGAGTTTGATGCCAATTTGCTGCAAGCCATCGTATTGAATAAAGAAATTGAAAAAATTCGGGCATTTGATGATAATAGCAGTCGTTGCTTTTTGTTGAAGGACGCATTCATTCAGAGCATGGATTATCGCGACAAATTCAATGAATTGGCGATGATGAAACTGGTGAACAAGGAATATTTGGTGGATTTTGCCAACGAGTATTTGAATGTGGATCGGGCGGTTGTGTACAAGCGGAAGGGGGAGAAGCCTGATGCGGAGAAAATTGAGAAGCCGGAGATTCATCCGGTGGAATTGAATCGCGACAAGCAGAGTGAATTTGTGAAGCAGTGGTTGGCGTTGCCATCGGAATCGGTGAAGCCGGTGGTGGTAGATTTGAAAACTGTGATTGAAAAGGAGTATGTAGGTCCGGCCGTGTTGAGGTACGTAAAAAACAAGGAAAATAGATTGTTTGATTTGGCGTACAAGTATGATTATGGCAAGTGGCACAACAAATCATTGGACTTGGTGGCTTCTTATTTGGGTTTGGTGGGCACGAAAGGGTACAGTGCTGAGGAGGTGAGTAAGACGTTTTATCGATGGGGTTGTAGTTTTGGGACGGGTGCATCGGACAAGTCGTTTGTGATTGGTGTTAACGGTCCGGAGGAATATTTTGATTCGGCGGTTTGGTTGTTGGAGAAGTTGATCAATTCGCCCAAGGTGGATGAGGCGGTATTTGCTGGATTGGTGGCGGATATTTTAAAGGGCCGGGAGGATACCAAAACCAATGCGGGGGCCATTCGAAGTGCTTTATCGGCGTATGCTACTTACGGCCCGAAGAATCCATATACGTATGTGTTGAGCAATGAGGAATTGAAAAAAATGAAGGCCGAGGATTTGGTGAAGTTGATTGTGGGCATGAAAAACATCAAGCATACCATGGATTATTACGGTGCCAGGGATCGGGCGAAGTTGGCGAGTACTTTGTTGTTGTTGCACAGGATGCCAAAGGATCAGACCAAGCATGAATTGGCGTTTGATTTGGAAAAATCCAAGCCTGTGAATCAGTTGTTTGTGGAGCAAACGCAAACCAAGTCGGTGGTATATTTTGCGCATTACAAGCAGGTGCAGGCGAGCATCAATTGGTTGTACAAAGGGTCTGTATTGAGCGAATCAGAAACCCCGATGGTGAATGCATTTAACCAATATTTTGGGGGAGATATGAGCAGTGTGGTATTTCAGAACATCCGTGAGGCCAAGGCGCTGGCTTACAGCACGTATGCGGTGTATCGCACAGGAAATGTGAAGGGAAAAAGCAACATGATGGTGGGTTATGTGGGTACGCAGGCCGATAAATTCCATGATGCGGTGGCGGCGATGAACGAATTGCTGACGGTATTGCCAAAAAATGCTGAGGTTTTTGATTTGGCGAAGAAAAGTTTGATGAATCAAATCGAAACGAACAGAATAGACCCGAGCAGTTATATCAGTGTTTTCGATTATCGGGAGGAACTTGGGTTTTCGCAGGTGGTACCGAACTTGGAGCAGTATGCTGTGTTATCGAAAATAACGATGGAAGATGTGGCCGCTTTTCACCGCGACAGGGTGAGTGGAAAGCCTTACACGATGTCGGTGGTGGCTGATCGCAAGTTGATTACGAAGGAAGATTTGGGCCGATACGGCAAGGTGGTAGAACTGGGAATCGACGAAATTTTCGGGTTTTAACGGGCCGAAAGTTCTTGATTTTTGAGCTTGAATTGGCTGTACAGTTCTTTTAAGGAATTGGGTGTGAAGTGTGCTTTTAGGGCATCGAGGTGCCTTTGATGGTGCATATCCGTACAGGCGAAATCGTATATGCCATTTTTGAGCAAATGATTGGCGACCTTTTGAACTTCTTTGCCGTAATAGGGTGTTAATGATAAAAGGTTCAATTGCAGTTCAAAGCCCAAATCTTTTAGGTGTTCATAGTAACCCAGCTCTTTGTGGTAATACATGTATCGTTCTGGGTGGGCCAAAACTGGTTCATATCCTGCGATTTGCAAGTCGAAGCTGAAATTTTCTACACGACTTGGCTTTTGGATATAGCTAAATTCCACCAAAATACGGTTTCCGTGGAGTTTTAGTAAAGGTTGTTTGGTTGAAAGCGCATGCTGAAATGTGTCATCCAACATGTATTCTGCGGCAAATCGAAAATCGAGATTTACGCCCAATTTTTTGGATTCCTCTTTGAGGAAATCGGCAGCCTGCGAAATAGTGGCTGGGTTGTTGGGATGTGTGTCTGCAATGATATGTGGGGTACAAATGATTTCATCAAAACCAAGTTCTGCCATGCCTTTAAATAGAACCATGGAGGTCTCTATATCGGGAGAACCATCGTCGATACCGGGTAATAGGTGGTTGTGAAAATCAATCATATTTACAAATTTAGCATTTCTACTAGGTGGTTGAATAAATACTTAACAATTGGCGCATCAGGTTTGTTATTTGCGATTTTCGTCGAAAATATTTGTTGTGTTGCGATTTTCGCGATAATTTCCCTACTAATTTTGTTGAAAGTTCATTGGTTCAACTTAATAATTAAAATTATGAAACAAAAAAATTGGATTGGCATTGGTGCATTTTTGGGTTTATCGGCTTTGGCCATCACCGCTTGCGAGAATGGAAATATAGCGGGTGGTAATAAATTGAAGACGCCCAAATTGCCGAGCAAAGCATACGACTACGAAGTGGTTGAGACCGCTTTGATGGGGTCTTTGAATGTAAAGAATTTACTATTTGGAAAGGTGGTGAACACAGGGTTTTTCCCAAGTCAGCAGGGCGAAGTAGATCCGGATATGAGAGACGCTGCAACGAGTTTTAGCAATGCAGGAGCTCAACTGGGTCGTGTTTTGTTTTACGACAAGCGGATGAGTTTGAACAATACAGTTTCATGTGGCAGTTGTCATCACCAGGCGTTGGCGTTCAGCGATCGCATGATGGTGAGTACAGGTTTTGGTGGTAAAACCACGAAGCGCAACAGCATGAGCATGAACAATCCTGTAACGTTTAACAATTTGTTTTGGGATTCACGTGCAAAGTCTACGATGGATTTGAGTTTGCGTCCGGTTTTTGATCACATTGAAATGGGAATGGAATCTGATGAGATGTTGGAAAAGAAATTGGCGTTGGAATCTTATTACGGTCCTTTGTTCAAAGAGGCTTTTGGTACTGAAGAGGTAACGCGTAAGCGAATTGCCATGGCCATTACGCATTTTTTGAGTTCCATGATTTCGATGAATTCGAAGCACGACAATGTGATGGCGGCTAAGGCAGAATTTACATTTATGGAAAAGATGGGCAGGGATATATTCTTCTCTAACAAGGCCAACTGTTCGAAGTGTCACGCTGGCGATAATTTCAGCGCGCCAGATGATCCAGGTGGGTCTTACGGAGCGCCTACTGTTGCAGGAACAGCCAACGTTGGTTTGGATAGAAACTACACAGACAATGGCAAGGGCAATGGAAAGTTTAGAATTCCGAGTTTGCGTAACGTTGAATTAACGGGTCCATATATGCACGACGGTCGGTTCGCAACATTAGAAGCTGTTGTAGATCATTACAGCAAGGGAATTCAAGCGCACCCACATTTGGATGCGAATTTGAAGGATAAGAATGGTCAGCCCATGCGCATGAATTTCTCTGCCGAGGAAAAGGATGCTTTGGTGGCGTTTTTACGCACTTTAACTGACTATACATTTGTGACGGATCAGAAGTATTCGGATCCTTTTGCCAATTGATATAGGGTTAGTGCGTTGATGGTAATTGGGTAACTTCGCATTTTATATGTCCGAAGAATCTAATCAAGCAATTACCATTTTCATACCTTCAGGGGCTGGTGCACCTGGATTTGCCGGGATACTTAGGTGTTTACAAGAGGAACCTCGGTGGAGGGTGTTGGCTGGCGATATGAATGCCAATGCATATGGAAAAGCGTTGGCCGACGGTTTTTTCCTGATGCCTTCCAGTGATGATGAGGTGGCTTATTTGTCGGCGATACGAAAGGTATGTTTGGAGGAGTCTGTGGATGTCATTTTACCCATCACAACCAGAGAGTTGGGCGTATTGGCGAGACATAAGGACACTTTGGCTGCGGAGGGCGTTCGTGTGGTTGTGAGTGGTTCTACATCTATTGACATTGCAAACGACAAGGGGAAGTCGGCCGATTTTGCACAAAAATTGGGATTGCCTGTACCGCGATTTAAGGTGGTTAGGGATTTGGAAGAATTTCAAACTTGTGTTGTTGACATGCAGTTGGGGGTTGACAAGTTGTGTTTCAAGCCGGTTTTGGGGAATGGCAGCAGGGGTTTTGGCATCGTTGTGAAGGAGGTTGTGGCTGGAGAATTTTTACAAGCGAAGGCGGGTGTTTTGCCGATGACATTGGCGGAGTGGAGTCAGAGATTGGGTGGGGATGGTTTGTTTGAGGTGCCGTTGATGATTTGTGATTTTTTACCGGGCATTGAGTATTCTGTAGATATGTTGTGTTCTGGGGGTAAAACGCTGTTTTGTGTTCCTCGTACACGCGATAAAATGATTGGTGGTATTAGTGTTGCTGGGCGGTTAGACCGGAATTTTGGATTAATAGCCTTTTGCATTCAATTGGCGCAAGCGTTGGAATTAGACGGACCGATAGGCATGCAATGGCGGGAGGATTCGGAGGGCACACCAAGGTTGTTGGAAATCAACCCGCGTTTGCAAGGGACAACATCAGCATTGGCCTTGGCGGGAATCAATTTGCCTGTGCAAGCGGTGAGATTGGCGATGGGAGAAGCGCTGAGTTCTTCATCTGCTGACGTGGCTTGGGGTAAGAGATTTGTGAGATTTTGGGATGAAAGGGTTACTGAGTAAAAATTCCTTTTGGGTAGTTTTGTGAATCTCAGTATCTTCGCAACATCATGAATACTCAAAAGCGTAACACCAAAGGCTACTGGGCACTTACCATTGTTAGTGGCTTGGCACTTACTTACTGCACCATTTTTCAACCTGAAGCTTTTTGGCTTGGCTTGCCTACCTTTTTTGGTGGTATCGCCATGGCAATGGACTGGGTTTAATGGTTAGATTCATTTTTTCTTTTCAAATGGGAGCGGAAATGCTTCCTTAATACATTTATTTGTAAACGATGGCAAATCAAAACTGGTTCGATTTCGAAAAAGACATTGTTGAGTTGATGGATCAACTCGAGAAAGCCAAGGAAACCCACGAAAAGGGCAAATTGGACATGACTGATATGTTTTCTACTTTGGAAAGCAAAATTGAAGAGGCGAAAAAATCTGTTTACGAGAATTTAACGGGATGGCAGAAGGTGCAAATTAGCAGGCATCCGGACCGTCCTTATACGTTGGATTATATTGAAAATATTGCAACGGATTTCATAGAGTTGCATGGTGACCGTCATGTGAAGGACGACAAAGCCATTGTTGGGGGATTTGCGAACATAGATGGCAAGCCATTTATGATCATTGGCCAACAGAAGGGTAGGAATACCAAACAGCGTCAGATGAGAAACTTCGGCATGCCCAACCCTGAGGGTTACAGAAAGGCATTGCGATTGATGAAGATGGCGGAGAAGTTCAATGTCCCCGTTTTAACGTTGATTGATACGCCGGGAGCGTCGCCAGGTTTGGAAGCGGAGGAACGCGGTCAGGGCGAAGCAATTGCACGCAATTTATTGGAAATGAGTGTATTGAAAGTACCTGTGATCTGTATTGTAATTGGAGAAGGTGCCAGTGGCGGTGCTTTGGGCATCGGAGTTGGCGACAGGGTGTTGATGATGGAATACACTTGGTACAGTGTAATCTCACCGGAAAGTTGTTCTAGTATTTTGTGGCGCACATGGGAAATGAAGGAGCGTGCAGCGGAAGCGTTGAAATTGTCGGCCACAGACATGTTGCAGAATCGATTGGTGGATGGCATTGTTCCGGAACCTTTGGGCGGTGCGCATCACAATCCACAAATGGCATACGATTCTTTGAAGCAGGCGGTTTTGACTTGTTTGGGAGAATTGGAGGGCATGGATGTTGAGGACAGAATTCAACAAAGGATTGCGAAATTCTCACAGATGGGGGTTGTTGTAGACGCCTAACAGTCTGTATATTATATCTGCCAACGAGGGTTGGATCTTCAAAAATTGAGAAACATGAATCAACGGATCAATCAATTGTTTGGTATTGAGTACCCCATCGTACAGGGGGGGATGATTTGGTGCAGTGGTTGGGAGTTGGCGAGTGCGGTATCGAATGCAGGTGGATTGGGATTGATTGGTAGCGGCAGCATGTACCCGGAGGTATTGCGGGCTCACATTCAGCGTTGCAAGGAAGCCACAAGTAAACCCTTTGGGGTGAATGTGCCTTTGTTGTATCCTGACATTGATCAACATTTGGATATTATTGTTGAGGAGGGGGTAAAAATTGTGTTTACAAGCGCGGGCAATCCTGCGAAATATACAGGTTGGTTGAAGGAAAGGGGCATTACGGTTGTACATGTGATTGCCAATACCAAATTTGCCAAAAAGTGCGAGGATGCGGGTGTAGATGCGGTGGTTGCTGAAGGTTTTGAAGCGGGAGGACACAATGGCAGGGAGGAGACCACTACGATGTGTTTGGTTCCTATGATTGTTGATTGTGTGAAAATTCCGGTGATTGCTGCGGGCGGCATTGGTTGTGGCAGAACGATGGCGGCGGCTATGTGCTTGGGTGCTTCTGGTGTTCAAGTAGGCAGCCGATTTGCTGCGTCATTGGAAAGCAGTGCTCACCAAGGATTTAAGGAACAAATCATTGCGGCCAAGGAGGGTTCTACGGAGCTTACTTTGAAGGAAATCACCCCGGTAAGGCTGTTGAAAAATGCGTTTTTCGAGCAGGTTGAAGCGGCGTATGCGAATGGAGCAACCTTGGAAGAGTTAAAAACTTTATTGGGTCGTGGTAGGGCGAAAAAAGGGATGTTCGAGGGTGATTTAGATTCTGGTGAATTGGAAATTGGGCAGATCAGTGCGCGATTGGATCGGATAGAAACGGCATCGGAAATCGTTTTACAAATGATTGGAGAGTATCGAACAATTGCGGGTGACAATCCGTTTTTTGGGTTTTAATATTGCATCGAATGGAACAGAACCAAGAAATGTGGAAGGTGATTTATTGCGCAAGTAGGCAGGAGAAAAAAGTAAAAGTCTATTTGGAGCAGAGGGGGGTGGTTCATTATTTGCCATTGGTGAACAAGTTGCGAATTTGGAGTGATCGAAAGAAGTGGGTGGAGATGCCATTGTTTAATTCCTATGTTTTTGTGAAGCCCACGGAAGTGCAAAGGGATTTGGTTTTACAGGTGCCCGGTGTGGTGAAATATTTGCGGTATAATGGTAAAGACGCAGAGGTTCAGGAGAAAGACATCGCCTTGATACAGCGACTGATTGAAAAGGGATATCATATTCAACAGCAAGACATGACTGCGCGTTTGGAAGCGGGTGATTTGGCGGAAGTGTTGGATGGTCCGTTCAAAGGTGAGGAGGTAGAAGTGTATTATACAGAGGAAGAAGCGTATGTAATTGTTTCTGTGGAAGGCTTATCGAGCAGTTATAAGGTAAATTTACCTCGGGAAGTGTTAAAATTGAAGAAGAAAAACAAGGACCGCGAAAAGTCGTTATGGTAGGAAATAAAATATTGTTGCTGTCTCCGCACACGGACGATGCGGAATTGGGCTGTGGTGCTACGATTGCCAAGCTGATTAGGCAGGGAAAAACGGTCTATTATGCGGCTTTTAGTGCTTGTGAGCAGAGTGTGATTGAGGGATTTCCTCAGGATATTTTGATTCATGAGGTGAAGGAAGCCACGGCGGAATTGGGTATTGTGGCGGAGAATTTGTTTTTATATCGCTATGAGGTGCGCACTTTCAATTATCGCAGGCAGGAAATTTTGGATGATTTGATTCAATTGAGGGAAACCTTGAAACCTGATACGGTGTTGATGCCTTGTTTGCACGACATACATCAGGACCATAAAACGATGGCGGAAGAGGCGTTGAGGGCGTTTAAATTTTGCAATGTTTTTTGCTACGAGTTGCCGTGGAACAATTTGAATTTCAATACGGCATCGTTTGAGGTGGTTTCTGAGGAAGACGCACAATGCAAGGTGAATGCGCTGTCGAAATACAAGAGTCAGGCCCACCGGCCTTATGCGAACGAAGAGTTTTTGCGGAGTCAGCTGCGCATGCGTGGGGTGCAAGTATCCCGGCGTTATGCAGAAGTGTTTGAGGTGATTCGAATGATATCTGAATGAGGCAATAATGGCAAGAAATCTCAAATCAGGTGGGCACCCTCAAAGGGATGCGGTTTGGTTTGGGCTGCTTGTGTTATTGGTGATTGCGGTTGCGGGGTTTGTTAGATTTTGGGATTTATTTGATTTGCCATTCACGAACGATGAAACGTCGGCGTTGATGCGTTTGGATGTGGGTTCGGTCTCTGAATTGCTGTCAACGGTGGTTTGGAACGATGGCCATCCGATGTTGGTACAGGTATTTTTGTGGTTTTGGACGAAGTGGTTTGGTACTTCGGTTTGGGTGGTAAAGTTGCCATTTTTGATGTGTGGTGTGGGCTCGGTGATGCTGATGGTGCACATCGGTATGCGTTTGGGAGCGGGTTGGGCTGGTTTGTTGGCGGCAGCGATGTTGGCCACTTTGCAGTTTCCGGTGATGTACAGTGAAATTGCCAGGCCTTATGCGCCAGGATTGTTGCTTGCGTTGTGGGCCTTTTACGTTTGGTTGCGTTGGTTGGAGGTATGTAAGTGGGAGGCTGTGGGTATCAAGGAGGCGTATAAACCCTTGATTTTATTGGCAATCAGTGGTTATTTGGGTGCTTCCAATCACTATTTCAATGGGTTGATTTTGGCATTGCTGTTGGTGAGTGGTCTGGTGATTTTGCCACGAAACCGATGGATGCGATATCTATGGCCCTGGTGGTTGATGGCTGCATTGTATGTACATCAACTGGGTATTTTCTGGCATCATTTGCAAGTGGGAAGTCCGGGGTGGTTGCAAGCGCCCACATGGAAAACCTTGGTAAAGCATGTGATGTACAGTGTGGGATATTCCTTTTGGCCGGTGTTGTTGTGGTTGGGTTTTATTGGGTATGCTGTGATAACAAAGAAGTGGACGTTGAGGGGTGTTGCCGCTGATGGAGAAGTTGCGATCGGTGAAGAAGCGGGCGAGGGCGCATCGCACAGAATGAACAAGCAAGTGTTTGTGGTTTGGGGCTTGTATTTGTTGCCGTTGCTGATCGCCTTTGTGTATTCAGTGTATCGGGCACCGGTTTTTCAGGATTCGGTATTGTTGTTTTCTTTTGGGTTTGGCTTGCTGGGTTTTGCCATGTGGGTGGATCGCAAGGTGTTGAGCATCAAGCTGAAGTCTGGTTTGGTGATTCTCACATTGGTGGTGAATTTGTATGTGTTGTTTGTAGATCGCAATCACAGCGAACTATTCAACAATCAGTCCTACGATGCGGCGGTGAAGTCGTTGAAACGTTGGGCTGTGCTCGATGAGGTAAGCGAGGGCGACGCGATGTGGGTATATGGTTTTGAGTCGTTTTTCATGGAATATCACGCCCAGGAATTGGGTTGGGATGTAAAGGCATGGCGAAAAAAGGGCGGAAAATTGGAGTATTATAGAGAGGAAACGTCTGATTACCAAGTATTTCGAAAGAAATTGGATGGGGTTGAGGGCGATGATTTTTATTTTTTGAACATGGTGGGCATGGATCCGATGTTGCGGGTTTGGATACAGCGTGTATTCCCAATTTTGCGGAGGGAGGCCATGGGTGCTGGGTATCATGTGATGCATTTTTCAAAGGACAAAGGCACATCGCACATAGTGCCACTGTTGTCGCACAGGAATGTGTTGAAGGGCGATATCGATTCGAGTCAGTACCGTGAGGTGTTGGCCTTGCCACTGGATACGTTGGGTGAGGATCGTTTCGATGCTGAATTTGTGGCCAGGGCTTATTTGGAATTGGATACATCGTTGTTGAGTGCGAAGGATTTGCGATTGGTGTTAACGATTTCAAATCGCGAAGGAGAAACGGTGAGATTTTTGGACAGGGGACTGGGCGATATGGGTTATGAAATCAAGGAGGTAAGGCAGTTGGCGGGCGGATTATGCGCCGTGGAGTTGGTGTTGGCGGGGCGATTGGTGGATGTTGAATGGGCTGGTGCTGGATTGGGCGGGGTGAAGGGTTTGGTGAATCACGCGTTGGGTGGGGGTTATAGGATGCAGATTTTCATCGACAATTTGGGCAGGAATTCGGTGGCTTTGAGGGGTTTGGGGGTGGATTTTTGGAAGGGCAATGCCTCTGTTTACGGTTTGGTGAATCCGGCGATTCCGTAAAAATGGACATTTGCTGTTAGATCTGCTTTGGGGGATGGATAGAATGCGGTTATTTGATTAATTTCGCAACCAATGGGAATCCTATCACAAGTGATTTTTGCCCTGATTTTGGGCATTGGAAGTTGGATATTCGCCGGTAGGGTGAAGTTCATCCGCAGGAATATATTTTTGGGTAAGAAGTTGGATTTGTCTGACAATCCGGCGGCGCGCTGGAAGCAGATGGCATGGGTTGCGATGGGTCAGAGCAAGATGGTTAAACGTCCGGTGGCCGGATTTTTCCATATTTTGATTTACGTAGGCTTTGTGTTGATCAACATTGAGGTGTTGGAGATTCTGATTGATGGTTTGTTGGGAACGCACCGTTTTTTCGCGCATTATTTGGGTTCGATTTATGATGTGGCGATAGGCTTTTTTGAGATTTTGGCGTTTGGTGTTTTGTTGGCTTGTGTAGTGTTTTTGGGCAGGCGATTTGTGACCAAGGTGCCGCGTTTGCAGATGAGTGAATTGAAGGGTTGGCCGGTGAAGGACGCCACGATCATTTTGGTGGTGGAGATTGTGTTGATGGGGGCATTGTTGATCATGAATGCGGCGGAGCAGATGTTGGTGAGTAGGGAATTGATGGAGGCGCATGGCAGTTTCCCTGTGAGTCAGTATTTGGTTGGATTGTTTGACGGATTCAGCGATGGGTCGGTTCACATGATAGAGCGTTTGTGTTGGTGGTTTCACTTTGTGGGGATCATTATATTCTTGAATTATGTGCCATATAGCAAGCATTGGCATATCATCATGAGTTTTCCGAATGTGTATTATACGCCATTGAAGCCGAAGGGTTCTTTCGAGAATTTGGATTATGTAACCACAGAGGTAAAGTTGATGATGGATCCTTCGGCGCAGCCGCCGGAGGGGTATGAACCTCCTTTGGGTTTTGGTGCCAAAGACGTGCAAGATTTGACGTGGAAAAACTTGATGGATGCTTACACTTGCACTGAATGTGGACGTTGTAGCAGTGTTTGTCCGGCCAATCAAACAGGAAAACTTTTATCGCCCAGAAAGGTGATGATGGATACAAGAGATCGTTTGGAGGAAGTGGGTAGGGGCATTGATGCGGCGAAGAAACTGGCCCAGCAGAATGCAGAGGGGGTAAGCAATGGGGCGGACAGCCAAGCTGCAGAGGTAGCGCGGTTCGAAGATGGTAAGGATTTGCACAGTTATATCAGTGCCGAGGAGTTGTGGGCGTGTACCACTTGTAATGCCTGTGCTGAGGCTTGTCCGGTTAACATCAACCCAGTAGACATCATCGTACAGATGCGTCAGTATCAGGTGATGGAAAAGAGTGCTGCACCGGGGGAGTTGAACAACATGTTTACCAATTTGGAGAACAATGGGGCGCCTTGGCAATTCAACCAGATGGACAAAGGAAACTGGGTTCAGGGATAGGGTGTTTTTGGGTTGAGGGGTTGGATTTTGCTGCTTTGTGGCGGGGAATCAAGGGGGGTTAATGGCATTCCCGAAAAAAGGGGTGAATCCCTCGGAGATTTATTGTATTTTTGAAGGACAATGAGCACTTTTCATTTATTAGTATTTGGTATGGGTGGACAAGAATGGATTTGGATTTTGGTACTTGTATTGTTGCTGTTTGGCGGCAAGAAGATTCCTGAGTTGATGCGCGGTTTGGGCCGTGGTGTGAGAGAATTTCAAGACGCCAAGAACAACGTTGGCAACGAGATTCGCAAGGGAATGAATGAGGATCCAAAAGACAACAAAGAGTAATCTTGGAACACTACAGCCGGATTTCAGCAATTCGGGAAGACCTGAACGCGGGCCGCACATCGTGTGTGGCATTGGTAGATTATTATCTAAAAAACATTGAGAGCCATGCTCATTTGAACGCCTTTTTGGAGGTGTGGGATGATGAGGCCAGGGCCAGAGCCATTGAGATCGATGCGCGAGTAAAGGCGGGTACGGCGGGTCGTTTGGCCGGTGTTGTGATCGCTTTGAAAGACGTATTGGCATTTCGAGGCCACAAGGTGAGTTCTTCCTCAAAAATTTTACAGGGATTTGAATCCATTTACAACGCAACTGTGGTTCAACGATTGTTGGATGAGGATGCGATATTCATTGGTAGAACCAATTGCGATGAGTTTGCGATGGGTGCTAGCAATGAGAACAGCGCTTTTGGTCCGGTATTGAATGCGGCAGATCCGTCGCGGGTTCCGGGAGGTTCTTCGGGGGGTAGCGCGGTGGCGGTTCAAGCCCAAATGGCCCATGCGGCTTTGGGGAGTGATACAGGCGGATCTATCCGACAGCCAGCGGCATTTACGGGTATTTATGGTTTGAAACCCACTTACGGATTGGTTTCGCGTTGGGGATTGTTGGCCTATGCATCGAGTTTTGACCAGGTGGGTCCAATGACCAAGAGCATTGAGGATTCGGCATTGTTAACGGAGATCATGGCGGGTGCCGACGGTCAGGACGCCACGATGTTTCAGCAGGCATCGCCCAAATATTCATCGCCCAAAGCACCGGCGAAGGCCAAGTTTGCAGTGATGCGAGAAGCCGTTGAAGGTGAGGGCATTGATGCCGAGGTGAAGCAAATGATGTTGGATTTGATTGCGAAGTTGGAAGCGGCAGGCCATGAGGTGACTTATTTTGATTTTCCATTGTTGGATTATATGGTGCCTGCCTATTACGTGTTAACCACGGCAGAAGCATCGAGCAATTTATCGAGATATACAGGCATGCTTTACGGCAAACGCAGTGAAAAGGCCCACGATTTGGATTCAACGTATACGATGTCGCGCACCGAAGGATTTGGAGAGGAAGTGAAGCGCAGGATCATGTTGGGTACCTTTGTGTTGAGCAGCGATCAGTACGATGCTTACTATGATAAAGCGCAGCGGGTGAGACAGGTGATTCGCACCGAAACAGAGAAAGTATTGGCAGATGCAGATGCGATATTGTTGCCTACTACCAGTACCCCTGCTTTCAAATTGGGTGAAAAAGCGGCAGATCCCATTGCTATGTATATGGCGGATTTGTTCACAGTTCAAGCGCCTTTGGCAGGAAATCCGGCCATTTCAATACCTGCGGGAAAAACCCAAGGCGGTTTGCCCATGGGGGTTCAGCTGATGACGGGCATTTTGGAGGAGCAGAAGTTGTTTGATTTGTCAAAATTGTTGGAAGAAACCTTGGGATGAGTTTGAGGATGCGGATTTTTGCTTTGTTGTTGATGGTGTGTGGTTTGGGCTTTGGTCAGAACGACGTTCAGCTCCGTTTGAAAACGCTGGAGGTAAGGGGTTTACCGTATTTTTACAACAACGACATCGAACAAACGATTCAGGATTGGCTGAAGAACGAAAACGAAAGCACTTCGATTTTTTATGGTCGATTGCAATATTACGGAGATAGAATAGACCGTGTTTCTGTGAAGTACGGGTTGCCTTGGTTTGTGAAATATATCCCAGCGGGAAGTTCAGGATATGAGCCCCGATATCGTGATGAAAGTGGCGCATCGGGCATGTGGCCGTTGAGTTACACGATGGGCAAAAAGTATAATTTGCGTCAAACCGCTTTGTTCGATGAACGCAGAGATCCAGACAAATCCACTGAGGCGGCGTGTTTGTACTTAAGGGATTTGTATGTGATTTATGGGGATTGGTTGAAGGTGATTACGGCTTTCAGGATTGGTCCGATTCGATTGAATCAAGTGATTCATGGGTTGGGCGGCGATTTGGATTTTGCGCACATTTATGAGGCGTTGGAACCTGAGGAGCGCTTGCCTGTGATACAGTTTTACGCGGCGGTAACGGTGTTGCATCATGCGCAACAATATGGCATTCGCCCTCAAGCGGTTGAGCAATTGGATGCTGTGGGGGTTGTTTCCATTCCGATGGTTGTGCCATTTGCCATTTTGAATGACAAGGTGGGTGTGGGTTTGTCGGAATTGCGAAATTTGAACCCTGAATTCCGTGCTGATGCGGTGCCATTTTTGGGGGAGCCCTGTACGTTTAAATTGCCTCAAAAATTTGCGAGTATTTACAATAGTAAGAAGGATTCATTGCCTTTGTGGATCAACAATAAGCCGTTGGTGAGCATGCGAATTGCTAAAGTTGACACTGTGGTTGTAGCGGATGGCGACAGTGCCCTGAGTGTGACGATTTCTGGCGATGATCGATCTGTGACGGATTCTGCGGGTGTTACGCCTCCGGTGCCCAAAACCATCATTGGTAGTCCTGCTGATACCAAAGTTTGGGTTTACTATCGCGTAAAATCTGGGGATGCGGTTTATACTTTGAGCGATATTTTTGATTGTACACCAGAACAATTAAAGAAATGGAATCATTTGCAATCGAATCAATTGAAAGTAGGTGCCTCTTTGAAGTTTTATGTACCAACCAAGCGCAAAGCGTATTATTTGAAATTGAATTCACTCACCATCGCACAAAAGCGCAACATTGCGGGAAATGACTGATGAAACGGTTCTTGGCCCAGTGGTTTCTATTTCTCTTTTCAGCATTCACCTTTGGTGATGTTGGTGCGCAGGCAACTACAAAAATTATTAAGTCTTCAGAAGCCATTTTGGTTGATGGCAAGGCGTCGGAGTCGATTTGGAAAAAGTCTGAGGGTTTGGGTGTTTTGAAAGATGAGGGCGAGGATGCTTTCGCCAATTTTGAGGGCCAGCATCCTGGGCGATTTATTCAGTATTATCCATACGATACTTCATTGGCAGAGACGCAAACGCGTTATGCATTGGCCTATGATGAGAAGTTTATATATGCATTTTTTGTTTGCGAAAATCGCAACAACGAAAAGCCTTATGTGATTCAGAGCTTGAAGCGTGATTTTAGCGTGACCAATACGGATGCTGTTGTGTTGACCATCAGTCCTTTCAATGATGGACAAAA
>CANHGC010000005.1 GCA_947460045.1 Bacteroidota bacterium
CATAGCGATTAAAAACCCGTTGAAAAACGGGTTTTTTTTATTGGCTCTGTGGTCATTCTCCCTCGCCATGCTTACGCAGCGGCTCGGGAGATCGCTCACAATACAAGCCTTGCAAAATGAAACAATCTTTGAACTAGATGCCTTGAAAATCCAATGGCATGGTTTATTGCAAGATGTCTCAGTGTCTTCTTATTATACGCTACTGGTTTGTTTGATTTCTTTGCTACCATGGAGAATTCGCCTCGTACAAATGATTCAATCGTTGTTTTTGATTTCACAAGGATTGTTGTGTGCATTGGATCTCAATTTACTGCTCACATGGGATTCTAGGTTTAATGCATTGGCGTTGTCTATGGTTCAATTTCCTGCGGGAACTTTACAATCATTGTCGTTCCAAAATCTTTGTTTCATATCCTTGTTTTTCATTGGTCTAGTGATTCTTTCTTGGATCATTAACAAAGCCTTGAAAATTGTGATTCAGCCCAATGACGTTTCGTTCAAACAACCCATTTGGTTGTTGTTTGTTGTTGGATTCGCGGTGGTAGGAATAAGGGGTGGAGTGGGTAAGGTGCCTTTAAATATCGGTTCATCACATTTTTCGAATGAAAAAATTGAAAATCTATTGGCAACCAATCCCAACTTTAATTTGTATTCAGTGATCAGTCAGCCCAACCTGAAAGTCCGGGCAATGAAAGCACTGATGAACCCGAGCATTGAACAATTTGCAATGGATGCGTACATGGGGCCTGATACGTTTCCAGGTGGACTCAAGAGGATGCCTCAAATCATTCGAGAAGGTTCCAATGTATTGATTGTTGTGCTTGAAGGAATCAACCAGCATTGGTTGGAATCGAATTCAATATCAAATGAAAGCAGTAAATACATAGACGGTTTTGGTTCGCCAAGCTATCAAGTTCAGCCTCAACAAACGGCGATGCCCAATTTGGTAAAAATCGCCCAAGACGGAATGTGGTTTAAAAAGGCTTATGCTTCTGGCGATCGAACAGATAAAGGAATGGCTTCCATTTTTACTGCTTGGCCTTCCCAGCCTTGGCAAGGGTTGTTGATGAACCCTGCGGATTGGACATTGATCAATGGTCAAAAAATGCCCCTTGAGTTTGCGAAAAAGGGATATTCAACATCTTTTGTTTATGGTGGTGACCCCAATTTTGCCAACGTTGGAGCCTTTGTTAAACACATAGGTTTCAAAAAGGTGGTTTCCCCGTCACAAAAAGGCGCTGGTGATTGGGGGGTGCAAGATCAACCAATGGTACCATTCTTATTGGACGAGTTATCGCGCCAAAAAAAGCCATTTTTCTGCAGTTGGCTTACGCTCAGTAGCCATGAACCCTATGATGTAGTGGCCGAAGACGGACTCACACAGGCGCAAATGCTCAGAAAGTCAATTGAGTATACCGATAAGGCCATAGGGGATTTGGTTTCCGGGTTGAAAAAACGAAATCTCTACGATTCTACCGTAATCATTTTTGTATCGGATCATGGCAAAACGGTGGGATTGCCCAAAACGGAAGATTATGAACAAGAGTTTTTTCGAATTCCGATCATCATTACTGGCGGCCCAATCCGGGATATGTATCGCGGTGTGGCCCCTCAGTTGGTTGTAAGTCAAACAGATATTTATGCCACACTGACAGAACAGTTATTGCAAAAAACCGACAAATTGCCATTTTCTCGAAACATGTTTTTTGCCAATCACCCAGGCATGGCAATTTCATTCACAGAAGGCAAGGCGGTATTGGCGGCTACGGGCTTTAGGCATCATCTTTTTTTAGATCATTTTAATCAGTCAACTGCCTCAGATTCAATTGTTTTGGGATTGCAATCGAAAATCATTCGATCTTTTTTTTCGAAATGATGTAACATTTTTTACCTGAATTGCGTCTATACTATTATGGCATCAAATTTGCCAAACAAACAATATGGGTAAGAAATTGAAAAAGAACATTCCGCTAATCGCTTTTTTGCTTTTTGTGAATGTGGTAGGTTTTTTATCTGCACAAGCCTATTTTTCGCATGCAAGCGGAAGTGCCAATATGGGAACTCGATTTTTTTGGGAATCCATTTCATTCAATCCCAAAATGGTAGCTCCTTCAAAATGGCTCGAAATGGGTATTGAGATGCTCAAAAATCTCCGCTAGCAAAAACGATCACCTTGGGGTTTCAGAACGCTGTACATAGATTTTTTACGCGATGTGAAACGGCAATTTCTCAATACAAGATTTATCATCTACTTTTTTGGTTTTTATATGCATGTCTAATCGCATCTGTTATTCGCATTGGGCACTCATGGATTGATTCATTTCAAAGACAGTTGCCCATTGTAGCTACACATGCAGTGGTTGTGTACTTCAATTTATACGTACTTCTGCCGAGGTTGTTACTCAACAAAAACTATTTTACGTATGTTGTGACCATTTTGTTGCTTCTTGCTGGAGCAACCTTTCCGCTGGCCATACTTACTCACCGATTGATTGCCAATGAAGTCATTCAAGAAGAGGTTTGGTCGTCATTCTTTCTTTTTCTCATTGCATTGGGATTGTTTTTTAGTTTGATCATGTCAATGACCATGAAATTCCTCAAAGAATGGTATCAGGATCAACAATCAAAAAGGGAATTGGAACAAGTGCAACTTCAAACGGAATTGATGTATTTAAAATCTCAAATTAATCCCCATTTTTTGTTTAATTCATTGAACAATTTGTACGCGCTCACCTTGTTAAAATCTGACTTGGCACCGCAGATTGTTTTGCGATTGAGCGATATTCTGCGTTATGTGTTATATGAATCGAGCACCGGAAAAGTTGACATTCAAAAGGAACTACAACACTTACACGATTTCATTGAATTGGAAAAACTGAGATTGGGCGATCACATCCAGGTTGAGGTGGATCTTTCAGAGCCCCAAATGGATCTCAAAATAGAACCAATGCTCTATCTAACCTTGGTAGAAAATGCATTCAAACATGGTGCGCAAATTGAATCTGGAAAGGGTTGGGTGAACGTGATAGGAAAATCAACCAAAGATGGATATGAGCTGTTCGTCGAAAATGCAATGGGTGCAAAAAGAGCTTCGGAATCGGCGGGAGGCATTGGTTTAACTAATCTCCGCAAGCGATTAGACCTCATTTATCCGGGAAAATATCAATTGAATGTAATAAAAGATGTATCTCAATATTCCGTTTCACTATTTATAAATCTGTCTGATGCCTAATAAAACAATACGCTGTATTTTAATCGATGATGAACCTTTGGCTTTGGAAGTGTTGAAAAGTCATTTGAGTCATCACCCCAATCTTGAAATTATCGAAACCTTCTCCAATGGATTGGATGCATTGGAATGGTTGAATCGTAACTCCGTAGACGTTGTATTTACTGATATCAATATGCCAGGAATATCTGGTCTGGATTTGGTTAAAAATCAATATCCTGCGCCACATGCCGTCATTTTTACCACTGCTCATCCCAATTATGCTGCGGATGCCTTTGAATTTGAAGCATTGGATTATTTGTTGAAGCCGATTTCGCCGGAGCGGTTAGACAAAGCCATTAAGCGCTTGGAAGAGTATCTGCAGATGAAGAAAGTAGGAGATGAGGATGTTTCTTTAAAACCGGACTTCGTATTCGTAAAAGTGGACGGGCAGCACCAAAAAGTCAATTACAATGATATTTTGTATATCGAAGCATTTGCTGATTATGTAAAAATATGGACGTCAAGCGACAAGCGAATCGTGACCTTACAAACGATGAGAAACATGGAGCTTTCCCTTCCAGCGGATCAATTTGTGCGGATTCACAGAAGTTACATCGTTTCAAAAAGCAAAATCGAAACCATTCAAAACAATGCTGTACTGATCGGCGGAAAACAACTGCCAGTTGGCAAGAACTACAAAGATTTGGTGCAGGACATAGTTAATTTAGCCAAATTGAGATAGGGGAATTTGCCATTTCTTGACATGTTTGACTTTTTTGTTAGGTTTTTTCTTCAATTTTATTTTGTTTTTACATTGTGGTGACAATCTTATCTATTTGAAATTCAATTATTTACAATTTAATTGTTTGGTTTAGGTCATAAACATACCCATTGGTACAATTCAGGGTAAAATAAAAGGTGCGAGAATCAGTTTATAGAGCAAACCCAATAGGTTTTTGCTTACAAACGGTTAACTAAACAAAACAATCATCGTGTCGAAACTCGATTACAACAAAATCAAAAATTTGGCTGCATCAAAGCGGATTCCTATCAAAGAATTGGCTCGTAGATGTGATCTCAGTGAACAAGGCTTTCACTACATGTTAAAAAAGCAAACCATGCGTGTGGATACGCTGGAAAGAATTTGCGATACCCTAGAAATTACTATGGTGGATTTGTTTGAAGGGAATTTGGATTCTACAACAACCTTGGGGATGTTGCCTCCCACGAATACGAATTCATATGCAGATTTAATGGGCAAGTTGGATACAATCATTGAGCTATTGAAAGCAGAAAAATACTCAACGTTAATCCATTAATCCCCAGATTTGTAAGTTTTTTGGGCCAACGAACGCAGTTCGTCCCATTGTATTTTCATGGTTAAGCCAGCGGGTTCCTGCTGGCTTAACCATGAAAAGGCCCCTTCGCTGGGTATATTTCCAACCAAGTCATCTTTGGCCATAGGGCATCCCCCAAATCCTCCCAACGCAGCATCAAACCTCTTACAACCATGATTGTAGGCGGCCTCAACCTTCGCCAACCATTCATTGGGCTTGGCATGAAGATGCACACCCACTTCTACATGGGGTAACCGATCATGTATTTCAGAGAACAAATCGCCAAGTTGCTCGGCATTGGCTGTGCCCACTGTATCAGACAATGATATAATCCGAATGCCCAAAGAGGCAATTTTAGAAGCCCATTCTGCAACTTCTTTACTGCTCCAATCATCGCCATAAGGATTGCCAAATGCCATGCTCAAATAAGTAACTACTTCCTTGCCGGAAGCAACCGCAATGTCTTGTATTCGCGCCAATCGCCTGAAAGCCTCCTCCCTGGAAGCATTGGTGTTTCTCTTTTGAAAGGTTTCACTTACACTCAATGGGAATCCCAAGTACTTGATTTTGGGATAAGCCACAGCCCGCAATGCACCTCTTTCGTTGGCTACAATCACCAACAACTCTGTATTTGTATCTACTTCGCTGATCGCCTGAATAACCTCGGCAGTATCTGCCATCTGCGGAATCGATTCTGGATTCACAAAGCTGCCACAATCCAAGACGTCAAATCCTTGCCTCAACAGTGTAGTTAAATACTGAATCTTAACCGCGGTAGGAATAAAAGTTTTGATGCCTTGCATAGCATCTCTCGGACATTCAACCAAGGTGAGTCCGTGAGTCTTCATCATGCCGCAATTTACTACAAGAAATCGAAGAAATACTGACTGATCTTTTTGTACAAATGCACACGATCCGGGCCAATCACGTTGTGTTTGTGGCCTGGATATACGAAGTAGTCCAATTGGGCATTTTTGGCCTTCACGGCCTTGTCTACAAACATCAAACTGTGCTGCCAAACCACCACGTCGTCATCGGCGCCATGGATCATCAACAATCTACCTTGTAACTTATCGGCATAACCCAACAAATTGTTGGCTTTATATCCCTCTGGATTCTCATCGGGGCGGTCCATGTATCGCTCGGTATACATGATTTCATAGAAGCTCCAATCAATAACCGGACCTCCTGCAACACCCACTTTGTATTTGCCCGGAGTGCGTGTCATTAAGCTGGTTGTCATGAATCCGCCAAAGCTCCAACCATGAATACCTACGCGGGTAGAATCGCACCAAGACTGTGATTTCAACCACGCCAAACCATCCAATTGATCCGCCATCTCCGCTGTGCCCAACTGTCTGTGAACGGCGTTTTCAAAAGCCAATCCACGATGCGCTGAACCTCGGTTGTCTTGTGTATAAACGATATAACCGTTTTCAGCCATGTAATGCATCCAAAGGTTACCGCCACCCAACCATGAATTGGTAATCATTTGGGCATGTGGTCCGCCGTAAACATAAACAACCACCGGGTATTTCTTTTTGGGATCGAAGTTGCTGGGATAGAAAATGCGTGAGTATTGATCAACCCCATTTACCATGCGCTTGTTAATTTCGATTTTGCCCAATCCCAAATTGGCGATGGGGTTAGGGGATTCGAAAATGATCTGACTCACCAACCAATCAGGTTTTATTCCAGGGTTCGCTGGATTTTTTGGATTAATTCTGTAGTTCTGAATGGATTTCTCTACATCAATGGCATAAATAATTCTCGGGGTGCTGTAACTGCTATGAATATTTAGTAAATACCCTTTGCTTGCTTCGAAGGTGCATTTGTTGGTGCCGCCAAAAGGGGTTATGTTAAACATGGTTTCCTTACTGCCCTTGGCGATGGGGGTCATCATCCCTTGCGCATTCACTTTGCTGTTCGCCCAATCCAAGGCATGCACGTGTCGCTCCAAAGGCGATGTGAAAGTATTCTCAAACAACACAAACTGTCCGTCTTTGGTGAAACCCAATACCTCTGTGACTTCCCAAGACCCTTTTGTGATCTGCTTGATAACCGGTTTTCCCTTGGCAAATTTGAATAAATACAAGTGATTCCAGCCATCGGCTTCTGTTTGCAATAAGAAATCTGTGTTAGAGCCAGGAATGAAAATCGGACCGCTTTCGGGCTCAACAAATTTGGGATGACTCATCTGATAATCAATGCTCACCAATCCTCCCGAAACCGCATCGTACTTGCGCAGTTCCATCTTGTTTTGGTCGCGGTTAACCCAACTCACATAGATGAATTTATTATCAGGCGTCCATGTGATATTGGTTAAATAATGGTCGTAAGTGCCCTGAGTGTTGAGATAAACCAATCGATCAGACGATAAATGGTATACGCCTAAGGTTACGGTATGACTGCTATCGCCCGCCATAGGGTATTTGAGGCTGTTTGCCTTTGCGGGTCTAGATTGAATGCCGAAAAGGGGATAGTCTGTAACCCTGCGCTCATCCATGCGATAAAAAGCCAACTTGTCGTTGTCGCCACTCCAGAACAATCCTTTGCTGATGCCGAATTCGTTGCGATGCACACTTTGACCATATACGATGCCGTTGCCACCATCTTTTGTGATTTGGATTTCGCCAGATACAGAGGTAGCCAAACTCTTTGATGCCGATGTTTTTCTGCCGGTGATGTAAAGGTTGTCTTTTTTTATCACCGCGATGAGTTCAGCGTCGGGTGAAAACTCAGTGGCTTGCGCTTCTTCTGATTGTCCGTGAGCTGTATACTTGATCTGAACAGGGCCAAACATGAGGTTATCTTTCAATGGCTTTTTGAAATCAACGGCCATGACAAATCTGCCTACTTCAAACCAACCTTGATAATCGCCTGTCCAGTGAATCATGGGGAAACCAAAAAGGTCAACATCCTCTCCTGAGCTCGCTTTGATGGCTGTTTTGGCGATGTTGATGAATGAATCCACTTTGATCAATGGCGTTTTTACTAGGTTTGGCGATACGGTATAAACAACACCGTCAATCACTTCTGCCAAATCGGTCTTTGTAATCCATCCGTATAGTTTGGCATTTTTTGGGTAGTATTTCGGGCTGAAACACGCATCGATAGTGAGTGTGGATGCATTGTTTTGGTTCGATTTCTGCGCGTTAGCAGTTTGCGCCAAGATCACATTGTTACCAACGAAGGCAAAGGTTGAAAAAATGAAGAGAGAAAAGCGATTCATGTGTAGGGTTTCAGAAGATTCTATTGCAAATTTGCTGAAAATTTATCAGATGACAGACATACAATCAATAATCGAAGCGGCTTGGAGTGATAGATCCCTTTTGAAGGATGCCAACACATTGAAAACCATTGAGTTTGTAATTGAAGAACTCGACAAAGGAAGAATGCGTGTTGCCGAGCCGTTGCCGAATGGAGATTGGCAAGTGAACGATTGGATCAAGAAAGCGGTTATCTTATACTTCCCAACGCGTAACATGGAAACCTTTCATGCAGGCCCGATGGAATTTCATGATAAAATGCCATTGAAAAAGAACTATGCAGAATTGGGTATTCGCGTGGTGCCGCATGCGGTGGCTCGACATGGCGCATACATCGCACCGGGCGTAATTTTAATGCCTTCTTACGTGAACATTGGGGCATTTGTTGATGCCGGAACCATGGTCGATACGTGGGCTACCGTAGGATCGTGTGCGCAAATTGGTAAAAATGTGCATTTGAGTGGTGGCGTAGGTATTGGTGGGGTTTTGGAGCCCGTACAAGCAGCGCCTGTGATCATCGAAGATGATTGTTTTGTGGGTAGTAGATGCATTGTGGTAGAAGGTTTTCGCGTAGGCAAAGAGGCGGTATTGGGTGCAGGATTGACCTTAACCATGAGCACGAAGGTGATTGACGTTGAAACAGGGGAGGAACTACCCAAGGGCTATATTCCTGAAAGAAGTGTTGTGATTCCTGGTAACATCAAAAAGACGTTCCCCGGTGGTGATTTTTATGTCCCAGCGGCGCTGATTATCGGAAAGAGAAAAGCAAGCACTGATTTAAAAACATCGCTCAACGACGCGCTTCGTGAGCATAACGTAGCCGTTTAAGGGTTTCTTCGATGAAGATAGGATTTGATGCCAAGCGATTTTTCTTCAACCATTCTGGTTTGGGAAACTATTCACGCAGGCTCATTGAATCCTTATTGAAGTATCATCCAGAGCACGAATATGTGCTGTACGTAGATCGATTGAATGCACTAGACAAAGCACATCCCGATGCACTTCGAATTCTCGAACACTACGGAAACAGTGCAAGTAACAGTCCAGATCGCTATACTTTGGTGATGGTAGATGCACCAAAATGGTGGCGCATTTGGGGTATGGGAAAGCGAGCTGCCATAGATGGGGTGGATGTGTTTCATGGTTTATCGAATGAATTGCCATGGGATTTGCCGAAGTCCGTTGCAGGAGTTTGTACCATTCACGATGTGATTTATAAAGTGTTTCCCAGTTATTCTCGTTGGTGGGACAGAACCATGTATCATTGGAAAACCAACAAGGCGATCAATGTTGCGTCTCAGTTGGTGGTAACCAGCCAAACGACTCAGAAACAGGTAGAATCGTATTATCCCCGGGCGACAGGGCGTTCATCGGTCATTTATCAAGCCGTTGATGATGCCTACTATTCAAATGAGAATTCGCGCCATTTCATTCACGATGAAGTGCCTTATTTTGTGTATCAAAGCAGTTTTACCGACAGAAAAAACCACGGTGCACTGATAGAAGCGTTTTCGTTGATCCAAAAACAGACCAGTTGGAACTTGAAATTGGTTGGATTAAACGGTCCAACGCTATCGGCATTGCAATCACAGATTGAATCACTGGGATTATCGTCCCGAATAACATGTTTGATAGACCAGCCAAAAGACGTTCTGATTTCAGTGGTAAAAGGCGCCTCTGGTTTTGTTTATCCCAGTTTGAATGAGGGATTTGGTATTCCATTGGCGGAATCGTTGGCGGCCAATTTACCCATGGCGGTTTCGAATATCGAGGTATTTAAGGAGTTGGTTGAAGATCTTCCGGTTTATTTTCATCCCAATAAGCCCAATGAAATGGCAGCGGCCATGATGTCAATCACCAGCAATGAAATACAAGCGCAACAGCGGATGAAGAGGGAAGTCCTACTCAAAAAAGTAGATGCTCAATCCATCGCAAAACAATGTGTTGAGCTGTATCAAAAAGTTTCCGTGAGGGGTTAGAATCCCAATCCCAAACTCGTGGTTGCGTTGAAAATATTGGTTTTTAGGCCTGTGAAATGGGATTTAGTTTGCCACCATTTACATTCAGTTCTCCAATACAATTGATTGAATAACTTGCGATTGATACCAATTGCAGCCCCGTATACTTTTCCCATTACGTTATTGTTAAGGTCCTGGTAGTATTCTACCCTGGCGCTAACGTTTGTATTGGATGCAATTTCATAACTGGTTGCAAAGTTGGCATTGCACCAAAATCCATCGCTCCGAAATAAAGAGGTAGGTGGGATGGTTGGTGGGATTTTGCTTTGGTCATTTCCAGCGTATAGGCAGCTGGTGAACTTCCATTTTTCTCTCGAGCCGATCCAATAAATATCACTAAAAATCCGCGTGTGCGTGTTGCGATCTTGGTAATAAACGTTCCAGTTTATGAGGTTGTTGTTGTTGATTGTGAACTCGATCTGACTGGCGAATGCGGGCGGAAGTTGCCAATCTTCGTAGATGGTTTGCCAGCCATTGAGTATATATAGGCTGCCTTTTATATGGTCATTTAGGGGCGATGTGATTTTTGCTCCGGTGAGGTAATATGGACTATATTCTGCTGCCAATGATCGGGTGTACATGATGTGGTCTCGGCTAACGGGGTTTTCATTGGTGAAAGGCGATCCAATCAATCCAGCCTCAATCCAAACATCTTTCTTGCTCCACGGCTTAACACCCAAACTCGCCTCCATGAGGTTGCTTAAACTGTTTTTCCCCACGTAGTTTTTATCCATATAACTCCCAAATGCAGGGACCATTCTAATTTTAAGTCGATCCGTGGCATATCGGAAATCAATGTAGGCTAGGTTGATATCGACCATATCGTATATAGACGATGATACCAAATTGGGAATAATGGAGGGGGTTGCTGTTTGATTCCAATTTTGGTAAGACGAATTGGCATAATACGCATCCATCCAACCAGAAATACTCAATTTGCCCACTTTCTCGCCCCCCACAGAGTCAATAAATGCTGTGTTGGTGATTTGAGCATCTAGATAAACATTGATTGTGCTGAGTATTGTCAAAAAGAGCAATTTTCCTTTCATAGTGTCAATACAAAATTATTAATTATTCGGAAGCTTGGGTTTGCAATTTGTAAATTCACTAAATTGCACATAATGTTTGGATTACGGATCACATTGATGGCGTTTTGTTTGCTTTTTATGGCAAATGGAGTTGCTGGACAATATGATTCTGTTCGTTACGACATGACCGTAAATAACGTTCATTGGAATTCATTGACCGATTTCAATGCCAAAGGTTTTAATCCGGATACACTGAGTAAGCCGCTCTACTGTCAGTCAGAGACCACTCCCACCTTCATTGTGAATTATTCGAAAACAAATGATTACAATTCAAATGTTGCGAAATCCACAAACGTATTGGATGCGGGTACACACTACGGTGTGGCAGGAGTTTATACCAAAAAGCACTACGATCTTACAACCCACACGGTGAGGGTAAAGGGAGCGTTTGTTTGTAGGACAACCACCACGGGCGAATTAAACGAGTATTGGATTGGTGGCATTCCAGTGGCCAATACCAATTATCATTCAGCGATTTATGGGGGAGGAAATGCCCCAGTTGGATACATTGTAGGAGCCTGGGTGGATTGGTGGTGCGCACGAACAAGAGGGAGTACTTCCCAGCCCGATAAGTTTTTTGAAACCCGAGTCAACGCAAATATGCCGTTGGGGATGTTTTTTGAGGCAATGGCTGAATTTCGGATTATTCACGACTCGGTGGTCATGACGAAGTATACCCTAACACCGCCGGTTGATGACAGATACAAGCAACAATCTTGGGTGTATCCAATATATAGAAGTACTCCCTTCGAACCTTTCAAAGACGCTTCTTGGTTTAAAGATTTTCGTCCTGCATTTATGCCCGATGATGGTTTGGATTGGGTAGAAGTGGTGGCGGAGCCCTTGCCATGTAGTATGGAATTGAAGAAAAAAAGTATTTCAGTGTGCGAAGGCGAAAGCAAACCGTTGGATTTGTCTGCGCTGATTTGGCTAAAGAATCAGTCCATTGATAACAAGACTGGGGTGTTTTACTTGAGAAAATGCTCAAACCCCAAAGGAAGTAGCTCGCTTCACAAGCCATTGACGAATGCTTTGCTTCCCCAAAATCTACATTTCGGTGATTATACGGTAAGTTATATTTCGCCTTGTGGTGATTCCATTCAGTTTCCGGTTAAGGTCTCGGCAAAACCAGAGGTAATATTAACCGATACGGCAGTTTGCAAGGGTACTCAATTCAAGCCCCATGGAAAAATCAATTCAATTGCAGGGATTGGTCGATATTTATGGCGCTGCGGCAGTAATCAAGGGTCTACACCTCAACCCATTTGGAACATGTCTGATACAGGCAAACTATTGTTCACGTTGTACGTAGAAGATCTCAATGGTTGTCAAGGCGCTGATACTGCCTACATCTTTGTTTCAAGTTTGGGCAAAGTGAGTATTGGATTCAACGATTCGGATCAATGTTTCGCGGGACATGCGTTTAATCTAGCTGCCAATTGTCTGTTTAATTCCAAAAATCAATTTAAATGGAAATTGCCTCAGAATACTACATCCACTACCCAATGGGTCAATGGAGTGAAATTTGCTTCACCCGGGACTTATCGAGCGGAAGTGTATATTTCGAATCCTTGGGGATGCGCTGATTCTGCATCCATGGATTTGGAAGTATATGAGTCACCCGTGGTGGCTGTATATGATACCCAAGTTTGTGAAAATCAGTACTTTTCACCAAGATTGTTCGTCAAACCAACGTCTGTTTCCGGGTTGAGATACCGATGGTTATTCAATAATACGGATTCATCGCAAAGGAATATTCCCAGTTATTCCTTGTTGAAAACGGGACAGTATCCTTTGCGGTTCATCATGGAAAACTCTTATGGATGCTCGGATACCGATGACGCCCTAGTAACGGTGTATCCCAGTCCAAAGTTGAAATATGATTTTCGGTTTGTTGATGAACAGTCAGGGGCTACACGGTGGTCATATCTTTACACGGGAAACCTTGGTTATCAGATTGATTGGTTCCAAAATGGACAAAAAATCGCCTCGGGTAGTGGGCCGAGTATCGTGACAATTAAAGATTTGGGTCAACAACGTTTCAAACTCAGGGTTATTTCGGACAAAGGCTGTATGGACTCACTTGAATTTTCAAAGGTGATATCGGCAAGCAATAACATCTATTTTCCAAATGCTTTTACACCGGATGGACGAGACGGTAACAATGTTTTCGGTCCTTACAATGCAGACCTTATTGAAAATTATAAGTTGATGGTTTTCAACCGTTGGGGCGAGAAGATATTTGAATCTACTGCAACGGATCGTTATTGGGATGGTACGGATTCAAAAGGGGAGCCAGCCATGGAGGGACAATACGTTTATGTAGTTACTGGATTGAAAAATACAGGAGAATTATTGAATCACGCCGGAACCGTTTACGTGATCAGGAATCAATAATTGTTTCTAAAAATTCCCTTTGAAGATTTTAACCGCGATGGCCAATAAAATCAGGCCGAAGAACTTACGCATGGCAGAAAGGCCCGCTTTGCCAATTTTTCGTTCAATAAAATCGGTGGCGTTAACCAAAACAAATATCACAATCAAATTGGGGATGATTCCCAAAAGGATGGTCCATTCGCTATAGATCGCTTTCAATGATAGAATGGTGGTAAGGGTACCAGAACCGGCGATCAGCGGGAAAGCAATTGGGACGATACTGCCCGATGGTACTTCTGGGTCGGACCGAAATATGTCAATCCCCAAAACCATTTCCAAACCGAGAATGAACATAACAATGCTACCAGCGATAGCAAATGAGCTTTTGTCAACACCCAAATACTTTAAAAAGAATTCACCCGCGAACAAGAAACCCACCATCAAAACCCCAGAGGCCAATGTGACTTTGCCGGCATGGATATCGGGCAATTTCTTTTTCAGTGAAATCAATACGGGAACGGATCCCAACATGTCGATGACTGCGAACAAAGTAAACGCAACGGTGATGGAATCTTGGATGTTAAACATAGAGGTTGTTCTTTAAATCTTACTTTATGGGAGAATTGGGTTCTTTTTTGATCACGTTATAGGTGAGTCGGTCGGCCAATTTTGGGAACCATTTGTTGATCCAAACCGCCATTTTGCCTTGAAGGGTGAGGATTAAGTATGTTCTTCTCTTTTCGATGGCATTCCAAGTGGCCTCGGCTACCGCCTCGGCCGACATCAACTTGTTCTCTTTCAATGGTGATTCGTTTTGTTGAGAACCACTGGCATCCAACGCAGTTTTGCGGATGTTGCTTTCGGTGTAACCCGGACAGGCGATCAATACGTGTAGGCCGGTTTCCAAATTTTCGCATCGCAAACTCTCCAAAAAGCCTTGCATCGCAAACTTACTGGCACTGTATCCGGTTCTCGCTGGCAAACCTTTGAAACCCGCAATGGAAGAAATACCAACTACTGAACCTTTGTTGGCCAATAAAGAGGGTAGCGCATATTTTGTGCAATAGACCGTCCCCCAAAAATTGGTGTCCATCAATCGCTGTAATACTGAAATGTCTGTATCCTCAAAAATCCCGCGCATTGATATCCCCGCATTGTTTATCAAAACATCGATCTTGCCCCAATGTGCCATGGCATCGTCTACAAATCGCTTACAATCGGTTTCAATACTCACATCACCGATAGTGGTAATGATTTGCAATGGGTTTGTTTGGGTAGCATCGCCGCGCAACGCTTTACAAGCTTGCACCGTTTCATTGAGTCCTTCGGCAGATCGCGCCATCAATCCCACGGCGTATCCCAAGCGAGTGGCTTCGATTGCCAATGCACGACCTATGCCCGATGAAGCGCCGGTTATCAGTGCTACACGCATGGTATTATTTCCACTTAATGGAACAACCCACAGGCGCGACTTCAGGGTAGTCGATTTCTAGGCCATCCAACGCAAACTCAATGGCATCTTCCAAATATACGCGCATCACGGCGGCTTCATTGTCCCACGCATCGTCGATGGCGCCTTTGTAGACCAGCTCTCTGCGGGCATTGAACAAAAAGACCTCTGGGGTTTTCTCTGCCCCGAGTTGCTTTAAAATGTCTTGCGACTCATCGTGGAGATAGTCGAAAGGCACTTCCAATTGCTTCACCAAACGCTGCATTTCTTCAAATGAATCCATGGGTTGGGCTGCGATGTTGTTTCCGTTTATCGCCAACACACCCAAATTGTCTTCCTCGTATTGCTTGGCCAAATGGATCAATCTGGGCCAGTAGGCTTGGGCATATGGACAGTGATTGCAGGTAACCACTATCAATAGGGCACTTTTGTCTGCCATGTGATAAGTACTTACCATCTCACCTGTGGTGCTTTTCAGTTCAAAATGTTGCAAATTTTCGCCGATGTTCATGATTTAGAATTTACCCGCAATTTATGCAATTGCTTGCGAATTTGTGGGTTTTTTGTTGGCGAGGATATTTGGGAAGATGCTTGCTTTGGGGTTACTTTGCATAAACAATGGATCAGTTTATTGTATCAGCTCGAAAGTATCGCCCTACAACGTTTGATGACGTGGTTGGGCAACGTCAGGTGGCGGAAACTTTGATGCATGAGATCAATAACAACAAATTGGCTCAAGCCTTTCTGTTTACGGGTCCAAGAGGCGTTGGTAAAACCACATGTGCCAGAATCTTGGCCAAGGTGATCAATGCCCAGGATGGGGGAGATCCCAATCAAGATTATGCATTTAACATTTTCGAGTTGGATGCAGCCAGCAATAACTCGGTAGAAGATATCCGTCATTTGATTGATCAAGTGCGAATCCCACCCCAAGTTGGCAAATACAAAGTGTATATCATCGATGAGGTGCACATGCTTTCCACTGCGGGCTTTAACGCATTTCTAAAGACCCTAGAGGAACCGCCATCGTATGCCATTTTTATTTTGGCAACCACAGAAAAGCACAAAATATTACCTACCATTTTGAGTCGATGCCAGGTCTTCAACTTCAATCGCATCGAAACCAAAGACATGGTAGAGCACCTGAAAGGTATCGCCCAGAAGGAAAACATTGAAGCCAGTGAAGATGCCTTGCATTTGATCGCCCGCAAAGCGGATGGTGGATTGCGAGATGCACTTTCCATGTTTGATCAATTGGTGAGTTTTGGAGGTGGTAAAATCACTTATGAATCTGCCGTTGATATATTGAGTGTTTTGGATCTGGATACCTTTTTCGATGTGTCAAATATGTTGGCTTCATCGAATATTTCAGATGCATTATTGTCTTATGATACCATCGTTAAAAAGGGATTTGATGGCTCTACCTTTTTGGGTGGAATGGCCGCTCACTTCAGGAATTTGGCGGTGAGCAAGGAAACCAAAACGCAATCCTTGTTGGATGTTTCTGAGTCCTTTCAATCCAAATACATTGAGCAGTCCAGTGCTTTTTCTTTCGCATTCATACTCAATGGATTGAATTTGATTTCTGAAGCTGAAGAAAAGTATAAAATGTCGCGAAATCCACGATTGTTGGTGGAGCTGATGCTGATGAAGCTCGGACATTTGAATTCATTCATTCAAAATATACCTTCCCTTGAGGAAGTAAAAAAAAAATTAGCGAATCCTACTGAAGGAGGCAAATCCGCATCGTTCAAAAGAGCACCATCGATCGTAGAGGACAAGTCTAAGCCAACCATCGCTCCCAAAATCAGCCAAACCAAGGGCTCAGGAGATGTGGAAGAGAACATCGGCTCAGAAATAATCGTTAAAAAAACCAGTTTACCCGCCTCCAGCGGTGCAGAAATCGCGTCAGATTCTGCGATACAAGCACTTCCCGGAACAGCCGCCACGGTGAACAATACCGCGGTAAATGATGACTTGGTGACATCCACGAGGATTAAACTCAAAGGTTTTGAGCAGTTTAAGCAAATGCGCAACCAGCAGCAAACTGCGGTTCAAGACGATGAGGTTTCTCCAAAATTGGAAGACAATGCTGAAAGTATCCCAACAACAGACAATTCCAACAGCAATGAAATATTGGCTTCATCGTCAATAGTAAATAAGAGTATCGATGAGGCTTGGGTGGAATTTTATCAATCTCAAACCACTCGTGTGCTCACGTGTTTGAAATCATTGAAGTATGAGCACGCCGGAAATCAATTGATTATCACTTTGAATGCATCGCATCAAGAAGGCATTATTGATGAAATCAGACCTACACTCATGCAGTTGCTCAAAAATCAAGTCCCTCAATTGGCCATTCAATCCATTGTTTCGGTGATGGGAGAGGTTGAAGTCCAAGAAAGACGTCCTTATACAGACAAAGAAAAGTTGGATTATTTGATTAAGAAGCATCCAGGTTTGGGTGAAGCCTTGGAATCATTGCATTTGCGACTTCCATAATAAATTCAAAATTGCCACAAAACACCCGATTTTCTTCGTTATTTTTGTGCTAAATGTCCATGTCGGAGCTTTCATTTCAAAATACATCTGTGGCCTTCGCCCACAAAAGCAATGGCGAGCTCTCAAAGGCCCGAATGCTGTTTAAATCGTTCAATTTCCCCATTTTGTTGACCTATGGTCCGGCCATGGCCAAA
>CANHGC010000006.1 GCA_947460045.1 Bacteroidota bacterium
CCAAATTCATAAGAATCCTATTATTTTCAGTACCTTTGCGGTAGATTCATGACTGAAAAAATTCTCATTCTCGACTTTGGTTCTCAGTATACCCAATTGATCGCACGTCGCTTGCGCGAATTGTTCGTTTATTGCGAAATCCATCCCTATAACCACATCCCTGAATTAAGTAGCGATATCAAAGGCATCATCCTATCGGGCAGTCCTTGCTCGGTCAATGAAACCGATGCGCCAATGGTGGATTTGGCGGCTTTGATGTCGCACGGCCCCCTACTCGGCGTTTGCTATGGGGCACAATTGTTGGCCAAAGTATACGGAGGTGTAGTATCGCGCAGTGATCACCGCGAATATGGCAGGGCGATGATGCAGAGAACTGGGAACGACAGTCATCTTCTATCGAGATTGAGCGATGAATCTCAAGTTTGGATGAGCCATGGCGATACCATCACAGCATTACCGGCACATGCACAAGTGATTGCAAAAACAGATTCTATTCCGGTTGCGGCCTTTTCTTTGGAAAGCGAACATCCCGTTTATGGCATACAATTCCACCCCGAGGTTTATCATAGCACCGAAGGTTTGGCGTTGCTTAAGAATTTCGCATACGACATTTGTGGTTGCGCTGGAGATTGGACCCCCGGTCATTTCATCGACGAAACCGTTAAAAACATCCAAGACACCGTAGGCACAGATCAGGTGATTTTGGGTCTATCGGGTGGTGTGGATAGCTCTGTGGCAGCCTTATTATTGCACAAAGCCATCGGCAAGCAATTGCATTGTATTTTCATCGACAATGGATTGTTGCGTAAAAATGAGTTTGCGCTGGTGCAAGAGGCCTATGAACAGTTAGAATTGAATGTGATTGGCGTTGATGCTTCCAAGCAATTCTACGAGGCGTTGGAAGGACTTACCGATCCAGAAGCCAAAAGAAAAGCCATTGGTCGCGTATTTGTGGAAGTTTTCCAAGAGGAAAGCTTGAAAATCAAAGATGCCAAATGGTTGGCACAAGGAACCATCTACCCCGATGTGATCGAAAGCGTAAGTGTCAAAGGTCCAAGCGCCACCATCAAAAGCCACCACAACGTGGGCGGTTTACCCGAAAAAATGAGTTTGAAAATCATCGAACCTTTGAGAAGTTTGTTCAAAGACGAAGTGAGACGTGTTGGCGATGCCATGGGCTTGCCGCACGAAATATTGCACAGACATCCTTTCCCAGGTCCAGGTTTGGGCATCCGCATTTTGGGCGATATCACAGAGGCAAAAGTGAAGTTGCTGCAAGAAGCGGATTGGGTTTACATGGAAAAATTGCGCGAGCACGGTTGGTATGAAAAAATTTGGCAGGCGGGCGCCATACTATTGCCAATTCAAAGCGTTGGCGTAATGGGCGATGAAAGAACCTATGAGCAAGTGGTTGCGTTGAGGGCTGTGACCAGCACCGATGGCATGACCGCAGATTGGGTGCACCTCCCCTACGAAATCCTTGCCGATATCAGCAACAGCATTATCAACCGCGTAAGAGGCATCAATCGTGTGGTATACGACATTAGTTCAAAACCACCCGCCACCATCGAGTGGGAATAATATCGCAACATCATGAAATCAGCAAAAACCTTCAAACACTATGTACAATCAGCCTGTAACGGGTTGGTTTTCATTGGGCTTTTGTGGGTTTCAGGATTGCATGCCCAAGTATTGGTGGCGCCGAAAACAGAAGGACATGTGGGCCCGTTGCGCATCGGCATAGCACTTCCATTTCACGCACAAGGTGAAAAAGCAAATCCGCTGTCAGACGCGATGATGGATTACTACTTGGGACTCAAATTGGGTTTTGCGGAATTGGAACAAGATGGATTTCAAGCGAATGTGATGGTTTGGGACACCGAACCCACAGACAGCATCCCGCTCAACAAATTAAAAATCAATACCTTAATTGGAAGCAATTCGTTCAAGGAACAAGACATCATGATCGGTCCTGTGTATGAACAAAATTTCAAAGAGTTGGTGCAGCATCCATCAATGGAATGGAAAACGCCACCCGCTGTTTGGGTTTCTCCAATGGGGTATATCAAACCAATGTCGTCTAAAGGCAAAGGCCCATTCCCAAACTTAAACTTTTTCATCAATGATACCCTTCGATACAAAAGCGTAGCCAAAAACATCGCAGGCATGTTTCCAAAGCACCGGATCTGCATTGTGATAGACGCCGACAAGAACAGCAAGTTGAAGGGCAATATGTACAAGGCGGTGATGCAAAAAGCCACGAGCAAGCTAGTAACCGTACATACATTGAAAAATGGCGTACTTACACCGGCCCTACCCAAAAGAGATAGCATCGTGATGGCGTCGTGTATATCAGACCCTACTTTGAGGGTGGCGATGGAGAAGCTGTTTGAAAAACGACAGCAATGTTGGTTGGTTGCAGATTTGGGCTGGTTCGAAGACAAGCGCTATTATTCGGGTTTAAACGATGTGATGTGCATTTATCCCACCGTGAATTTCACCGATTTTCATGATACCGCCACAATCAGTTTTTCTAAAAAATTCTTCCAAACATATGGTTTCGAACCCAGTCGATTCGGCTTCATTGGCTACGACCAGGGCAAATTCATAGGATACAGCAGTATGGCATTTGGGCCATCCTTTTTATCTTCACTTCCAGATGCCACTTACGAAGGATTGATCAATTCCATTCACATAAAAAAGGGGGGAACGTCTCCGTATAATGATGGAATTCGGTTTGTGATTATCTACGAGGATACGCCTCATATTTTCAACCAGTAAAACACTGGGGATTTTACGATTTAAGCAAGATGCTGCCTTATTTATTCTATAAAAACTGTGCCGATATGTTGTATGCATATGATGGCAGCGTGCCTTTTCATTTGTATTTGAAAGAGCAATTCAAGGAACACAAGAACTGGGGTAGCAAGGATCGCAAGCGCTATCGCGCTTGCTGTTATTTCTTCTGGCGAAACGCCGTAGGTGTTTCGCGGAATAACGCCAATGACATCTTGGAATGGTTACAGAGTCATTACACCACCGATGCATTGATCTCTGAAACACTGCCAATTGCTGGTAATGATAAAAACGATGATGGGATTTCTGTTGATGGGCAAATTTCAGGAGATGAACTAATTTCAAATGATAAACCAAGTGAACCCACCATTCATCCCTACCATGCTGTTCTCAACGAAATAAGTGTATCCATTGACCACCAAACATTGCAAGAATGGTTTAGAGAAGAACCACCTGTATGGTTGAGGGCCACCAATGGAAAGACCAAAGCGGTTTTACAACAGTTGCAGAAACTCAATATAACCGTGCTGCAGCAATCCAACGACGTTATCGCGGTGACTGCGCAAGCAAACCTCAACCCCATCACGGATTTTGGATATGCATATATCCAAGACATCGGTTCACAAATGGCCATGGATTGGCGAGACTTGCCTCTACAGCACATGTGCAATCCCAACCATTCCATTTGGGATTGTTGTTGTGGTGCCGGTGGAAAAGCCATCACATTGCTTCAAAACTACCCGAAGGCCAATGTTACTTGCTCCGATGTGCGTGCAAATATTTTAGAAAATTTACAAAAGCGTTTTCAATCATTGCAATTATCGAAACCAAAAACCCAGGTCATTGATTTACAAAACAATGCCGGACCAATCAATCAATACGATGTTGTGATGGCTGATGTTCCATGCTCAGGTAGTGGCACTTGGCGTCGAAATCCCGAAAACATTCATTTTTTCTCACCATTGGAAATCAACATGTATTCCAATAAACAATTGAGCATCATCAACAACGCGCAACAATCAGTTAAATTGGGTGGTTACTTGGTGTATATGACATGCTCGGTATTTCGTAATGAGAACGAAATGGTGATCGAACAATTTATCGAAAAGCACGAAGGGTTTGAAAAAGTAGATGAAAAATACTGCGGAGGGCACCAAAACCACGGCGATTACATCTACCGCGCTATTTTACAGAGAGTCCGTTAATTGGAGTCGTAAGCCCATTTGAGGTAGATACTACCCCAAGTAAATCCACCACCAAAGCTACTTAAAATGATGTTGTCGCCTTTTTTCAATTGGCTTTCCCATTCCCACAAACACAGAGGTAAGGTACCAGAAGTGGTATTACCATACTTCTGAATATTGATCATCACTTTGTTTTTATCCAATCCCATCCGATCTGCTGTTGCATCGATGATGCGCAAATTGGCTTGGTGAGGCACCAACCAGGCGATATCATCGGCCTTCAATTGATTGCGCTCCATGATTTCATAGCTTACATCTGCCATACGTGTAACTGCAAATTTGAACACGGTTTTGCCTTCTTGATAGGCGTAATGCAAACGTTGATCTATGGTTTCATGACTTGGCGGAAGCATTGAACCACCGGCTTTTTGAATCAAAAATTCTCTTCCACTGCCGTCTACACGGGTAATGGTATCTTGTATACCCATACCATCCTCAGAAGGTTCAAGCAACACACAACCAGCACCATCGCCAAATAAAACACAAGTATTGCGATCAGTATAATCAACAATGGCACTCATTTTATCGGCACCCACTACCAAAACTTTCTTGTGGGCCCCAGATTCGATAAATTTAGAACCAGTTACCAATGCAAATAGGAAACCACTACACGCGGCTCCAACATCGTAACCCCAGGCATTCACCGCACCAATTTTATCTGCAATCACATTGGCTGTAGCAGGAAAAACGTAATCCCCAGTAACTGTACCACAAATGATCAACTCGATTTCCGCTGGATCCACACCCTTCTTCTTCAACATAGGAAGTATTGCCCCAACTGCCAAATCAGAAGTTGCCTTTCCGGGTTCATCCAAAATATGACGTTCAACGATACCTGTGCGCGAACGAATCCACTCGTCGTTGGTATCCACCATTTTCTCCAAATCAGCGTTGGTTAAAATCTTCGGTGGTACATATCCACCCACTGCGGTAATGGCTGCGGTAATCTTCATGAATTATACGGTAGTTTCTGCTTGAGACGCAATAAAACGACTCATAGCTTTTTGAATTTTGTTTGTCAATTGAGATTGTACAGTTTCTTGTGCCAATTCAATCATTTTTAGGAATGTCTCCGCTTTGGTAATCCCATGTCCAACAATCACTGGTGCATTCACTCCCAACACAACAGATCCGCCGTAATGTTTGAAATTGAATTGATCCAAGTAATCGTCTTGAACACCACGTTTCACCAAGCGATAATAAATGCCTTCACACAATTTGATAATCACATTGCCACTGAAACCGTCACAAACCACAACATCGGCGTGATCTCCGAAGATATCTCGTCCTTCGATGTTTCCTACAAAATTAATTCCTTGTGTTTGCGACAACAATTGATGGGTAGCCTTGGTTAACAGATTGCCTTTTTCGCTTTCTTCACCAATGTTTAATAACCCAATTTTGGGCTGTTCTACCTTGTGCATCATTGAGTACATCAAATTACCTAACAAGGCAAATTTCTCTAAATGTTCTGGTTTACAATCCGCGTTCGCTCCAACATCCAAAAGCAAGCCTGGATTGTTGTTCACACGTGGAATAGCGGCAGTTAAACAGGGACGATCACAACCATCTACCAATTTCAAGTACTGTATAGAACCTACGAGCATAGCACCCGTATTTCCAGCACTCAAAAACGCATCAATTTTGTGATGTGCCAATTGAAGGAACCCCTGAGCAATGCTTGAATTGGGCTTGGACACCAACGCTTTCACGGGGTGTTCAGCCATTTCAATTACATCAGGCGTATCAACAATTTCGAATTGATTAATATCAATGCCTTCACTGTTGCACACTTCTTCTATGGCAGTTTTGGAACCAAACAATACAAGTTCCACACCCGCCAAAGAAGCAGCAGCTAATGAGGCACCTTTGACGGCCTCCAATGGGGCATAATCCCCACCCATGGCGTCAACACCAATCCTCATTGTTAACTATCGTTGCGGCCCTTCATTACCTTCTGGCCGCGGTACATTCCAGTTTCCAAGTTAACTCTGTGGTACAACGATACATCTCCAGTTACAGGATCAGCAATCATTGGACGCACTTCAATTTTGTCATGTGTACGACGTTTGTCGCGACGGGTTTTCGATATTTTTCGTTTAGGATGTGCCATTTCCTTATTATAGGTTTTTTAGTTGTTTCAATTTTTCCCAACGGGCGTCTACAACTTCATCTGTTGTTGATCCGTTGAGCGTTTCTAGTTTCTGAATCATTGCCTCGTCACAGGGTTTAATCTCCAGTTCATCACAATTCCGAATCATCGGTAATGCCAACAAACTGCTTTCATAAACGGGTTGGGAAATACTCAATTTGAATTCATGACTCCTCAGGTATATCAACTCTACCCCTTCGTCTTCATGTTCTGCTACAGCTTCTTCTTGACAATCCAGTTTAACTATCAGTAAATACTTGGTCTCTATTGCCAAAGGCAATGGAACCAAACATCTATGACAATCAACCGTCATGGAACCAGTCATGTGCAAACGCACATGCATCCAATTCACATTCTTATCAACCTCTACCGCCACAGATACATCCGCTTTGTGTACTTCTTTACTCCCCAATTCTTCAAAGAACGTCTCGTCAACTCGGAAGTCTAACACATGTTTGCCATCTTTCAATTTAACAAACTCAATACTCAGATCTTCCGCCTTGTCGAACATCGCTACTAAAACGAACGGCAAAAATACGCCATTTTGACCTAAATACAAAGTAAAACCCGCAATTAATGTGAATTACAGAGGGCATAAAAAAATCCCGGCTATTACACCGGGATTTCTATGAGGACAAAAAATGTATTTAAATGTTTTCAATTATGATCTTTACAAAGATCAATACTCCCACAAATCGTGTTCGAAAATGAATAGGTCATTCTTGATTTCTTCAGCACGTAACAACGAAGCCAATCCATCTTGCTTGAACTCAGGCTTTTGGTTGATGTATCTATCATCCCACTCAGACGTTTTAACGATATAACTATCGAACAATCTGTGGTGATTGATGTGCTGATCCCAATTCAACTTCATCGCATCGTTGTAGCGGTTGAATACTTCAGATTTCGCCAAAGTAGCTCTACAATCATCCATCTTCAACCAGAAAGGTTTCACATCGTAGGTCTGACCCATGATGTTCTTCGGCTGAATTGGCGCGATACCAATGATGATGGGTTTGAATTCACCATGCTTATAGTCAAATACCCAATCTTCCATGATTTCAAACTTCTGAATCAAATCCCAAGAGAAATACTCAGGGAAAGAAGTATCTACCAAATCCGTTGGGTCATCAGAACCTGGACGTTGCTTAGACGTGGTAATGATTTCCGCAGTAGAACGGATGATATCTTCAGGTGTGATTACACGGTTGAAAGAATCTGTTGCATAAGCACGCACCAAACCTTTTGTTCCCAATTCCCAAAAAACTTGAGAAATTGGATTCTTGGGCCAAGTCCATGAGCGATTCATCTTCTGACGCAAATCAATAACTCTCCAAACACGCTTCCTGAACTTTACATCAGCATTACGCAAGTAAGGACGTGGCATCACAATCCCTTGAAGGTTGCGGATGTTGGTATCTTGGTTTACGTATTCTGGCTCGTAGTGAGGTACTGCTGGATCATCGTAATGCGTACCAATGGTTGGAATTACAATTTCAGCCTCCTTTTTTGGAGCATCAGCGGCAGGATCCGGAGTTGCAGGCTCTGAAGTTCCAGAACCTTTCTTCGCTGGAGATGGATCACCTCCACCCCATCCACCACCCCAATCTTGGGCTTGTAAACCTGCAGTTGCAGCGCATGCGAGAGTGATTAATATGCGTTTCATTGTGATTTTTATTTTTAGTTAACTGAACCCCCAACGTTGTCGAGGAATTTGGGCACTTTATCAGGACCGATTACTTTGATCTGATCGAATTGAATCAAATCGCCAGGACCCAACATCTTCAAGAAAGCTGAAATTGGAGCCAAGCTTGATCCGTTTACAACCTGAATCTTTGGACCGTTGGTTCTACGACCGATACAAGTGAAGCGGTACGACAATACATCATATTTCACACCATCGTATACAAAGTTATCCAAGGCAGCAACAGCATTCGCCTGTACCTTCATTGCAGCCAAAGAGATCGGACCACTGAATCCAACACTACCCGCTTTGAATACTGGACGAGGAACGTTACGCACTTTGAATTTCTTAGAACCCATAGATACTGTACGTCCGTCAGGCAACTTAGCAGTTACATTGATCATACATTCGTTACCGTTACGAGTAGGAATGATAGCGTTGTAAGAACCAGGCTTGTTCGCACGCAAACTTACGCCACCACCGGTAGCAGTTACACTCACGTTCTTTGGATCAACACCACCTACAGAAACTGAAATGGGGTTAGGAAGACCTACGTATACCACGTTCAATTCATCCGCAGAAATCGCAGCTTGAGGAGCGAAAACGCTATACTCAGCTTCAGTTTCGTAGTTATCAGATCCACCACCGTTTGGCTTAGGAACCTGTATACCCACTTTATATTTCTGAGAACCAGGAGATGCACTTGTTACTTTGTATTTACCTACGCCATCAACCACTTCAATAGGACGACCATTTACGGTTACAACCATTTGGGCTTTTGAGTTATAGGCAGCCAATAAAATGTTGGCTTCGTAGGTTTGGTTTGTCAAAACAGCTGAAGTTGAAGCCGAAACCACAGGAATCAATTTGTCGAACTTGTAATCAGCAGCATTCACAGACTCAGCCAAGGCTTGCATAACTTCTGCTTCCATTGAACGTGAATCGTTTTCAACTTTACTCAACATCGCAAATACACCTGCCAAAGGAGAATGCTCTAAATACATGCTAACCCAAGTCTGTTCTGTTCCACTGCTGTTCGTAGCATTGTTCGCATACAAAGAGGTTTTCTCTTCGATGGCTTTCATGCGCTCCATCAACATTTTCTTGGTCTCTGGAGAAGCAGCCAAGACTGGATCGTTAGAAGCTTTCTGCATGATACCCAACATGTCTTTACGCGCTTTGTTGATCGCATCTTGCAAATCGGTACCATTTTTACCACCATTCTCTTTCATGAAGTAGTTACCATGAACTTCCATGTTATCACCCTGGGCCAATTCAGCAACGCCACCTTTCACCAACATGGCTTCAGGCTCCTGCTTACGACCCATTTTAGGATCTTTTTGGTCACCAGAACGCAACAACAATTCATTCTTGATTGCATTCAAACGGTCGATCAATGCTTTGCTGGTTGATTGTACTTGGTTGCAATATGCTACTGCAGCTGCTGCAGCTTTGTTCTCAGCAGCAGTTTTAACCAATGAACCCAATACAGCGGTATTCTTTTGAACGATGTTTTTTGTAGAATTATCCAATGAATTTTCAATCAAGTTAAACGCCTTGATGATTTCTTTGGAAACGTTAAGTGCCAAAAGGGCTGTCAACACGAGATACATCATGTTGATCATCTTTTGACGTGCGGATACTTTACCACCACCTGCCATTTTCTATTCTCCTTTTATATTATTGGGAATAAATACAGGTTAGCCTTTGTTAGCACCCATAGCGCTCAACATGTTACCATAAATTGAGTTCAAGTTACTCAAGTTACGATTCAATTTATTCAATTCGCTAGAGAATTCAGCAGTAGCAGACTCGGTTGCACTGATGTTTGTTAATGCACCTTGCAAACCAGCAGAAAAATTACCCATTGAATCAGATACCATAGCAGTGCTATCAGCGATAGAACTCATATTCTTAGCAGCTTTAGAAGCGCTTTCAGCATATTCGTTGGTTGCAACGGCTGCGTTAGACAAATTGGCCATTTCTTTTACATTGCTGCTCAAAGAAGTCAAACCAGTACCCAAACTTTCGATCAATTCTGGACCGATTTTGGCTTGTGCCAACATTGAATCCAACTGTTGAGAAACACTTCCGCCAGTTGATTTCTTCTTTTCAGTGGGCTCGCCACCTGCCAATTCAGGATAAACCAAAGACCAATCTGGATCCATGTGAACGGGTTCGAAAGCTGAAATTACGAAAATCGCTGCCTCAGTCAAAAGACCTACTGACAACATCAAATCCGCACCTTTCAAGTGAAGAATTTTAAACAATGCCCCCACGATTACTACCGCTGCACCAATACCATAAACGAAGTTCATGGTGGTTTTAAACTTTTTTGATTCAAAGAAACTGTTGCTCATATTTTTATTTAGTTATAGTTAGTTGAATAGTTAACGAATTCTTAATAGGAATATTCTTTTGAGAAATTACTTTCTGTCGGTGTTTGAACGCCCGATGTAAGTTTGAACACAACGGAAACCAACGTAAGATTTGCTAGTATCTTGATATTCATAGGTTCTAGCGCCATTCTCGATAAAGTAAGCGACATCCTTCCATGATCCACCGCGAATTACTTTGCGCTTCTCGTTGATCGGAATATCTTTTACCTGACGTTTGCCTTCTTTGCCACGCTCTTTGATAAAGCTATATGATTCACCATTCAAATCGTGAGCAAAAGCGTTGTTCGCTTCATCCCATGAAGTACGTGTCCATTCTGATACGTTACCGGCCATGTTGTACAAACCAAAATCATTTGGGAAGTAACTATCAACACGAACTGGATATACACCACCATCTACACCATAGTTACCACGCAATGGCTTGAAGTTCGCCAACATACAACCTTTGCTGTTTCTAGCATAAGGTCCACCCCATGGGTATTTGTTTCCAATTCTACCACCACGTGCAGCATATTCCCACTCATACTCAGTTGGTAGGCGGAAATCATGGGTGTTTGGCAAGTAGCCATTCATTTCCCAATAAGCCGTTTTGCGATCGGTTCTCCAACGACAGAAAGCGTAAGCTTGATGCCAAGAAACACCTACTACAGGATATTCATCATACTTTGGGTGGTGGAAATACACCTGAGCCATTGGTTCATTGTATGAATATGTGAAGTCACGTACCCAACACAAGGTATCTGGATAAACCAATACATCCTCAGTGCGCATGAATTGTGAACGATCCATTGGCGCATATTTGTCACGATCCAATTTCGCAGCCGCATCATAATCTGTCCACATAAAGTGATAAATCAACTTACGCGTATCGATTTGGTGCTTACCTTGGAAACGTTCATCGCCCTGATACAACATATCTGCCAATTCTTCTTTGTGCTTCACCCAATCAACCATACGATATGGATTGATCAAACGATTGCCTTCATCATCCTCAGGGAAGTAATATTCATCGTCATCACACATGATACGAGCCAAAGAATCTACTACGTAGTTCACGAACTGACGGTATTCATTGTTTGTGATTTCTGTCTCATCCATCCAAAATGCAGTGATTGTCATCTGCTTGTTTGGCTCTAGATATGAGTTAAATACATCCTGACCGCCCTGTCCAGTATGGAAAGTTCCAGATTTCACATACACCATACCCGGAGGCTGTGGGTGAAACCAGGGTCGCCTTCCCAACACGCCGGTTAGGTCGCCGGTATCGGCAGGTCCGCATGCATAGACCATTACAGAAGCCACTACCGCAGCCCTGCGAAGGGTTCGATTGCCCAAGAAATCCAAAGCTTTCTTAGCGAACTCGTTGTTTGTGAAGAAATTCATCACTGTATTTTTCATTATGCAGTTTTGATATTGCGTTTTTGTTCTAAAGTTGCAAAAATAAAGTTATCGTTGAATAAATCAACATAAATTTTCTTGGTGCTGTAGTTTAAACGCAAATATCGAATGTTTATTTTGTGTGGATAAATATTTTTTTGAGATTAATCGAATTCAGGTGAACGTTCCATCCAACGTGGGTGGCGATATACTTTCACTGGTCTTTCGGGAAGTGTGAAAGTGAAACAGTAGTTCACTTGGATTTCATGAGTACCAGATTGACTGCGAATCAAATTGTTCATTGGGATGTCGTATGAATAACCCACTCTCAAACGTTGAGTAGATCCAGCGCCATTGCCCATCAATGGAGGATAGTATCCAAACATCAATGAAAATGATTCTACGCCAGTTCCATAGGCCCTGAAATTTGCACCACCAGCAAACAAATCATTCCATGTCACCATACCTTGCAAATCAACTTGTGGTTTGATGAAACCTGAATTTGAAGCAGCTTTGACCAAAATGGCTGGTTCCAATACCAAACTGGGATTACCCAAGAAACTCTCCTGCTTGTAACCCGCTACCAAATAATAGTGGCGTTTTGTTTGAGTTGAAATCAATCCATACATAAATGTTTGAGGTGTCATGTTGGTAACAGACAAACCCGCGTATGCACCATCCATAATATTTGGTGTTGTATAGTATGCACCCAAACCCAATGTAGTGCGATTATCAGTCACGTTCCCATTTGGAATCATTGGATCACCTGGGTCGTGAGCACGCAAACCAGCGCCGTTCAAGGATTTCGACATGCTAGCAAAGTCTACACCCAATCTGATGTTTGAACCATCCAACATGGGGTAAGCCAGTGCTATCCCACCCTTCATAAATGTGGTTGTCTCGTATCCGATTTTGTCACTCACATATGAGAAAGTAGCTCCTCCGTAATTTTTGTCCTTGTAAATGGCTGGCGCTGAAAATCCCAATCCGCCTGTTCTTGGCGCGATGGATGTTTGCATTTTTTCCAAATCCATTTGAATAGGATCACCATTTTGGGTTCTCAAATACGATGTTTGATCATCAAATCCTAACCACTGTTGGTGGGTAATGGCATTCAAACAATATTGTCCTGAAGCGCCCGCGTAAGCTGGGTTGTAGAACAATTTGTTGTAAGTAAAATGCGTGAACATAGGGTCTTGCTGAGCCTGTCCCACCCAAGGTGAAACCATGCCAGCCAATGCCAATATTCTTCCCAGTATTTGTTTGTTCATACCTATTTTGGAGTATCTCTCAAAAACAAAAATGATGTAAAATTGCCACATTCCCAAACATTTTTACAAATCATGGTGCACATCAGACAACCCAGTGAGCCAAAAAATCGTCTGTTCACCCCAACAATTGATGCATCCACCATCCTACTTCAACATACCTATTGGTAGGTAAATATCCCAACAATGATATGTCAATCAATCAATTACATTTAAAGCAACATCCGAAATTACCTTCCTTTCATTGAAAAATTCCATAGCACTGACCATTAAATCAACCACCCAAATCTTTCTGTGAAAATGGTGAATAATTAATCGGGAATAACTGGTGGAAAAGTAGCGACTCGAGTGTCCTTTCAACTGCGTATCATTGTATTCTAATATATACACAAATTATGGCTGAAATATTGGTCATCGACGATGAAGCGCCGATCCGCGAAACCCTCAAAGAAATTCTCGAATACGAGAATTATACAGTAACCACGGCCGATGACGGCAACAAAGGGTTGCAATTGATACAAAAAAACGACTATGACGTAGTACTCTGCGATGTCAAAATGCCAGGCATAGACGGCATGGAGTTGTTGGACCGAGCGCAAGCCTTAAGGCCCGACCTACCCTTCATCATGATTTCCGGACATGGAAATGTGGAAATGGCCATCGATGCCACCAAAAAAGGCGCTTATGATTTCATCACGAAGCCACCCGATTTGAATCGCTTGTTGATTTCAATCCGCAATGCCATCGACAGGAACAATTTGGTGAGTGAAACCAAGGTGTTGAAGCGCAAAGTGGCGAAAACCTTCGACATTATTGGAGAGACCCCCGCCATCGGAAAAATCAAAGAAACCATTGAAAAAGTGGCGCCAACCGAGGCCCGCGTACTGATTACCGGTGAAAATGGCACAGGAAAAGAGCTTGTGGCCCGCTGGTTACACGAAAAAAGCCAACGTGCATCCTACCCTTTGGTAGAAGTGAACTGCGCATCAATTCCAACAGAACTCATTGAAAGTGAACTGTTTGGACATGAAAAAGGCAGCTTCACATCGGCCATAAAGCAACGCATCGGCAAATTTGAACAAGCCCATGGTGGTACCCTGTTTTTGGATGAAATTGGCGATATGAGCATGGCCGCGCAAGCCAAAGTACTTCGCGCCATACAAGAAGGCAAAATCACCCGTGTTGGGGGCGACAAAGAAATCAAAGTAGACGTGCGCATCGTAGCAGCCACCAACAAAAACTTGCTCGAAGAAATCGAAAAAGGGCAATTTCGCATGGATTTATACCACCGTTTGAGCGTGATTTTGATCCACGTGCCCACACTCAACGAGCGTACCGAAGACATTCCCCTCATTGCCAACAACTTCTTGGCGGATATTTGTAACGACAACAGCATCCCCTTAAAATCCTTCACCCCGGATGGTTATCAAGCCTTGCAGGATGTGAATTGGACTGGCAACATCCGCGAACTGCGCAACGTGGTTGAACGTTTGGTGATTCTTTGTGGCGATAAGATTTCTGGTGAAGACGTTTACATGTTCTCCAATCCTGCCCAACGTGGCGCCGACCCATTTGGTGTGGTAGACGAATACAAAACGCTTCAAGATTTCCGCGACTGGGCCGAGAAGGTTTTCATCGAACGAAAATTGGTTCAAAATGGATGGAATGTGGCGAAAACTGCTCAGGAAATCGATATACAGCGGAGTCATTTGTACAACAAAATTGAAAAGTACAACCTGAAGCGCCGGTAAATCATGGGTGCACAGATTGGCATCGACATAAACAAAGCGGCAGAACTGCTTTCTGGCGGTAAACTTGTAGCGATACCCACTGAAACCGTGTATGGATTGGCGGCCAACGGTCTGGATTCAACAGCGGTAGCTGGCATATTTGCGGCAAAAAACCGACCTACGTTTGATCCTCTGATCTTGCATGTGGGCAGCATCGAGCAAGCCAAAACCCTTTGTTCACAATGGCCAGCTGCTGCTGAAAGACTTGCCAATGCCTTTTGGCCAGGTCCGCTCACCTTGGTTTTACCCAAAGCCCATCACGTGCCCGAATTGGTTACGGCCGACAATCCCACGGTGGCCATTCGCATGCCCAATAACCCCTTGAGTTTGTCGCTGATTCGCAGTCTCCCCTTCCCGCTTGCCGCGCCCAGCGCCAATCCTTTTGGCTATGTAAGTCCAACCTGTGCCCAACATGTGGCCGATCAACTCGGCGATCGCATCGATTACATTTTGGATGGCGGCGATTGTGCCATTGGCATTGAAAGCACCATCGTTTCTGTGAGTAATGACAACCAAGTTACTATTTTACGTCTGGGTGGCTTGGATATTGAGTCTCTGAGCGAAGTTTTGGGCTATCCAGTGAGCGAATCACTCAGCATGCATAGCAATCCACAGGCGCCGGGGCAATTGGATCAGCATTATTCGCCGAATTCTTCGATGGTACATATTGCGGATTTTTCGATCGATGCGATTCTCAAAGACTTGCACGCGCATCCGCAGGCTACCCGAGGGTTTTTGTGGTTTTCACAGCAACAAGCCCAAGGATTTATCGAACAGTTTGATGAGAAGACCCAGGGCTTGCTCACCGATTCTGCTTTGAAACATTATCACCTATCGATCAATCACAACGACCGTGAGGCGGCGATGAATTTATTTGGTACGTTGAGGCAGTTCGACAAAGATGGATGCAAACGCATTTACTTCTCTTGGGCTCCAGAAAACGGTTTGGGTAGGGCAATCAATGATCGATTGAAGCGAGCATCGAGCAAAGTGATTCATTAGGGTTTGTGGGGCACATATAACCGTGCAATCACAGATTCAATGATTCCAACGTGGTCACTGACCACATCGACTGAAATCGTAAACGCCATCAAATTTCTTCCAAAAAAGACAGCGTATTGTCGAGAGCCACCCAAAGTTCTTTGGTAAAATCTTCCATGCCATTGCAGGGGTGCGACATGCCATAGGTGTGATCGGCTTTGGGGACCGTCATTCTGAGACTGTGCAAACACGCCTCGTACAATGGTTCTGAAAGGGTTGCAGGCACAATCGGGTCTGCTTCGCCATGAACGATAAGCAAAGGCCTTCCAATACTCCTAGCGGCCTCTAACACATCAAACTCGTCTTCATGGGCCAATAGGTTTTCCCAGATGCTGTAATCCAGAGGCATTTGTTGTTGGGTTCTCGAATTGGGCGTAAAAACCGTGCGTTTTTCTTTCCACGCCGATTTATTGTACGATTCGAACAAGAACTGATACGAAGGGATGGGACTCCAAGCGATTACTTTTTCTACATAATCTTGGCAACGAGCGGCAAACACAATCACATTGGCACCTCCACGGGAATGACCCAACCAAGAAATGCGTTCCACGTTGAGGTCGAGGTCCTTACCATTCTCACGGATCCATTTTCCGAGCGATTCCAGATCGTTTTGTTCTTTGCTTACCGTATTGATGGCAAACAAATCCAACTGATCAAAAGTATCGCCATCGCCCACGACACCATTGTGTGAGTGATTGAATGTAATCACGGCGTATTCGCCGGTGGCGAAATACTCATGAATGTATGGAACATGTCCCCATTGCTTGAAACCTTTGAATCCGTGACAATACACCAATACCGGGTGCGGGCCTGGGGTTGGGGGCAAAAACAAATCGACGGCCATTTGGCCGTCGATTGTTTTGATCTGAAAATGTTTATTGTTTTTCACAATTTGGTGCCCAGGACCGGAGTCGAACCGGTACGGGGGTGAACCCACAGGTGTTTGAGACCAGCGCGTCTACCAATTCCGCCACCTGGGCATGTATTCCTTTCAGAACGGGATGCAAAATTACCATTTTCTCTGACAATTTCAAACATTAAGGCAATATTATTTGATATTATTTTTTGGCCATTCCACAACTTCCATAGAATGAATCTTTTGCGGCTCTATTTCAAATCGCAAAGCGGTACGAACTTTATGAAATCCATGCAATCCGCAGGCCCCTGGATTCAAAAACAACAAATTATTGAACTTGGGATCTCTTTGTACTTGCAACATATGAGAATGACCGCAAACATAGATATCGGGTTGTGTTTTGATCAAAATGTCTTTCACCGCAGCTGGGTATCTACCGGGTTTCCCGCCGATGTGTGTCATAAAGATCCGAAACCCTTCCCGATCAAACAGCTGCAATTCAGGATATTCCACTTTCACATCCATACCATCGATATTGCCATAAACTCCCACAATGGGCTTGCCCAAAGCGGTAATTGCTTCATGCATC
>CANHGC010000007.1 GCA_947460045.1 Bacteroidota bacterium
GACTTGTGAATGGGTGGTGCATGGCATGCCATCTACCACTTTCTTCATCGTGCTCCAACAAAGGAAAATCCAATACCCACAATGGTTTATAATTGAAAGGATCCCTCAATCCCAATTCCGAACCCATCAACAAACGCAACTCGTTCAATTGCTTCCGGGTTTTTTGCAAATCACCCGCCAACAACAAAATCAAATCACCCGCCTCAGCGCCAAACGCCTCTTTCCAAGCTGCCAAAGCCTCCGCATCATAGAATTTATCAACCGAACTCTTGGCACTGCCATCCGCCTCAATCCTACACCAAACCAAACTCTTTGCACCTATTTGCGGACGCTTAACAAAATCTGTTAAACCATCCAACTGCTTACGCGTATAACTCCCAGCGCCCTTGGCACAAATGCCAATCACAGAATCCACAGAATCAAACACCACAAAATCTTTACCGCTGATCAAATCCACCTCAGTCTCCGGCGATTTCAATTCCACAAATTGCATATCGAAACGAATGTCCGGCTTATCACACCCATATAATCGCATCGCATCAGCATATGTCATCCTTGGAAATGCATCAAACTCCACGCCCTTAACCGCAGAAAACAAATGCTTCGCCAAACCTTCAAACATCTGCAGAATGTCTTCCCGCTCCACAAAACTCATTTCACAATCGATTTGGGTAAATTCTGGCTGACGGTCAGCACGCAAATCTTCGTCTCTGAAACATTTCACAATTTGAAAATATCGGTCAAACCCACTCACCATCAACAACTGTTTGAAGGTTTGAGGACTTTGTGGCAAAGCATACCACTGCCCAGGATTCATCCGCGATGGCACCACAAAATCGCGAGCACCTTCTGGCGTGCTTTTGATCAACACCGGCGTTTCCACCTCCAAAAACTGCTGATCACTCAAATAATTTCGAATTTTCTGTGCCAAATGATGCCTCAACTCCAAATTGGCCCTCACAGGATCCCTGCGCAAATCCAAATATCTGTATTGCATCCGAATATCATCCCCACCGTCGGTATCATTCTCTATAGTAAACGGTGGCGTTTTCGCTTGATTCAAAACAACCAAAGAAGCTACAACCAATTCAATGTCGCCCGTTGCCATTCCCGCATTCTTTGACTCCCTTTCGGCCACGCTGCCCGTCACTTGAATCACAAACTCCCTTCCCAACTCACCCGCTTTTGCCAGCATCTCAGCACTGTAAGCCTCGTTGAACGAAAGCTGAGTCATTCCATAGCGATCGCGCAAATCAATGAAGGCCATGGAACCCATCAAACGAACTTTGGCTACCCAGCCAGATAAGGTAACAGTACTGCCAACATGCGACAAGCGCAATTCTCCACAAGTGTGCGAACGAAACATATCCGCAAAAATACAACCTCAAACACGAAATCCCTTGGCGAAAAACGCCAAACACTTTATTCTTTTTGCGATTCTGGCCAACCTTGGGCCTTGATTTCGAATTGATTGCCAGATTTGGTGAGCAACATGTTCTTCGATGTTACATCGGTGGCATAGCCAATCACAGTAAAATCAGGCATCGTCTTAATTTTCTCGTAATCGCTCTGTGCCACAGTGAACAGCAATTCATAATCCTCACCCCCGTTCAACGCCACAATGCTCGGATTCAAATCAAACGACAACGCCGTATCGATGGTTTGGGGATCGATGGGCAATTTCTCCTCATACACGTGAAAACCCAACCCAGACGCCTTACCCATATGATACAATTCAGAAGCAACCCCATCGCTCACATCCATCAAACTACTGGGCTTCACATCCAACATTTTCAATAACTCAATCACATCTTTCCTAGCCTCCGCTTTCAATTGTCTTCCCACGATGTAATCATACTGTTCCAAATCAGGCTGCATATTGGGCACCTCCATGAAAACACGCTTTTCTCTTTCCAAAATTTGCAACCCCATGTACGCACCCCCCAAATCGCCACTCACTACCAACAAATCCCCCGCTTGAGCACCGCCTCTATATACAATCCTGTCTTTGTCAACCCTTCCCAATGCAGTTACAGAAATCACCAAGCCATTTCTCGATGTAGTGGTATCTCCACCCACCAAATCCACACCCAATTGTTCACAGGCAATTTGCATACCCGCGTACAACTCCTCCACCGCCTCCAAAGAAAAACGATTGCTCAATCCGATACCCACCAACACCTGCTCCGCCATGCCGTTCATGGCATAAATATCGCTTACCGCCACCGTGATGGCCTTGTATCCCAAATGCTTCAAAGGGTGAAAACTCAAATCGAAATGAACCCCCTCCATCAACAAATCGGTAGAAATTAAGCCATAGTGATCGCCATGGTCAATCACCGCAGCATCGTCGCCAATGCCCTTCACGGTTTTGCCATTGTGAATTTCAAAATGCTGAGCCAAATGTTGAATGAGGCCAAATTCGCCCATTGCATTGATTTCGGTACGGTCGGAATTATCGAACATTCCGCAAAGATACAGAACATCGAATCATTCAAATGCTACAAAGCAATACACACATTCTTCACCTCGGTGAAAAATTTCATCGCTTCCCAGCCACCCTCTCTGCCCACACCACTGCCCTTCACGCCGCCAAAAGGGGTACGCAAATCACGCAACAACCAGCAGTTGATCCAAACAATCCCCATCTGCAATTGAGCCGCCACCCTGTGAGCACGCGTCAAATCCTGCGTCCAAACCGTAGCCGCCAAACCATATTCCGTGGCATTCGCCATCGCCAACACCTCCTCCACCGTATCAAATGGGGTGATGGTAATTACCGGACCAAAAATCTCTTCCATGTTACAGCGCGCATCCCAATTCAAACCTTCCAAAATGGTGGGCGCAATGAAATAGCCTCCCTCAAAACCTTCCGGATGCAAAGCGCCACCGCCACACAACACCTGCGCCCCTTCCGCCTTCGCCAACTCAATATATCCCAAAACCTTTTCGTAGTGAGGTTTCGATACGATGGCACCCACGCGCGTTTCCGCATGCAATGGATCCCCAACCTTCATGGCCTTCACCGCTTCCACCAAAGCCGATTTCACCTGATCATAAACCGCCCTTTGCACAAATACCCGACTGCCACACAAACAAATCTCCCCCTGATTCATGAAAGAACTGTTCACCGTGGTTTTCACCGCCTTGTCCAAATCCGCATCCGCAAAAATGATGTTGGGGTTCTTCCCGCCCAATTCCAAACTCACCTTCTTAAACATCGGACCAGCCACCCCCACAATGTGTTTCCCAGTAACCGTGCCACCCGTAAACGATATCGCCTTGATATTTGGGTGCTCCACAATCGCCTGACCCACCTTGCCACCCAAGCCCTGAACAATGTTCAAGACCCCCTTTGGCAAACCCGCCGCATTGCAAATTTCTCCCAACATCGCCGCCGTAACAGGCGTAAACTCACTGGGCTTGGCCACAACACAATTCCCTGCTGCCAACGCCGGAGCGATTTTCCAACTGAACAAATACAACGGCAAATTCCATGGACTGATGCAACCCACCACACCCAAAGGCGTGCGCAAAGTGTAATTGATGGCCTTGTCTTCCATGGCATGACTCTCACTCGAAAATTGCATCGCAGCGGTAGCGAAAAATCTAAAATTCTGTGCCGCCCGAATCATCTCGTTCTTCGCCAACCACAAGGGCTTTCCTTGATCGTTGCTCTCGGCCAATGCCAACGCATCCCGCAATCCATCAATCCCCTCAGCAATGGCATTCAATATCTTAAAACGCTCTTCCGCCGGCGTCACACTCCAACTTGGAAAAGCCGTTGCAGCAGCCTCATAAGCCATCGCAACATCCGCAGCATCCGAATCTGGAATCTGTCCGTATACCGCACCAGTGGCTGGGTTCACATTATCAAGCACCCCACCCGCTTGCGCCGCACGCATCTCTCCATCGATATAATTTAACACGTTCATTCTCCGTTGATTAAAAATTCTTTATTATTGATTTCTGAGAAAATCTCATAGGCTCGGGGCGATGCCCAAACGGCATTTTCACTCACCCTCACACCATATCCCTTGCGCGGCTGAAACGATACCCGCAAATCCCGATCCATATACCAACTGCGCTGTTTGATATCCCATTGCATCAAATCGATCTTCCCTTTGCGATACGTCACCATCAACTCCTGCAACTCGGCCAGCGTATCCTGCGCATTGTAACGAACAATCATCAAACTGCCCGCAGAATCTACGGTTTCATCGTACGTGTGCTTTTTGCGATACTCACTCACCGACCAGCTCCGAATCATCTCCAACTCATTCGACCATTCAACACTATCAAGCGTTTCAGTGCTTACATCCTCGCCCGAGGTAACCGTTTTTCTCATGCCCGGTTGGATTTTCTGCAACCACATAATTTCATTTTGCGCAAATCGCACAAAAGAATCAGACTCCTTGGCCGCATCTACCCACTGGTCTTTGCCACACCCTGCCATCAATACGCAAAGCATCAACACAGCGCCACTTTCCCAATATCGCTTCATCGCAATCATCATAAAATCAAAGATTTACCCGTCATTTCCAAAGGCTGAACCAACCCCATTATTTCCAAAATCGTGGGCGCCACATCAGCCAAAATACCATTGCGCAAATCCTGCTCACGCTCTTGGGTGACCCACCAAACAGGCACCGGATTCGTGGTATGCGCCGTATTGGGCGACCCGTCTTCATTCACTGCAAAATCCGCGTTCCCATGATCGGCAATCACCAAAAACTCATACCCCAATTCCTCGCCTACCTCTACCAATCGCTGCAAACAGGTATCCACCGTTTGAACCGCTTGAATGATTGATTCGTAAACACCCGTATGTCCAACCATGTCTGCATTCGCATAATTCAAACACACAAAATCGTATTGCTCCTGTTGCATCTTGGCGATGGCGCGCTCAGTGAGTTCATTGGCACTCATCTCAGGCTGCAAATCATAGGTTGCCACTTTGGGAGAACTCGCCATCAATCGGTCCTCACCCTCAAAGGTCACCTCTCTACCCCCCGAAAAGAAAAACGTAACATGCGGATATTTTTCCGTTTCCGCAGCCCTCAACTGCGTTTTGCCCGCCATCGAAATCACCTCGCCCAAAGTCTGCTGCAAATTGTCGTTCTCAAACAACACACCCGCAATCTTATATTTCGCATCGTACTGGGTAAGCGTGTAATAACTCAACTTCAATTTTTTCATGCCTTGCGACGAAAAATCCTCTTGGGTTAAGGCGCGAGAAATCTGCCTGCCGCGATCCGTCCTGAAATTGGCATTCAAAACCACATCGCCCTCGGCCACCAAACCCTCATCACCTTGCAAGCAGCGAAGCGCCACCATAAACTCATCCGTTACACCGGCTTCATATTCTTTTTCTATCGCAGCGATGGGGTCAAGGGCTTGTTTTCCTGTGCCCGATACCAATAAATCATAGCAAACCTTTACCCGTTCCCAGCGCTCATCACGGTCCATGGCAAAATATCGACCCACAATTGTACTCAACTTGGCAGCAGTCCCATCAATGGCCAACAACAAATCCTTCACATAGCCTATCCCCGATTTGGGGTCTGTATCCCTGCCATCTAAAAATGCGTGGACGTATACTTTTTTCAATCCGTAATCCGTTGCGATTTTACACAACTTTTTGATGTGTTCGATGTGTGCATGCACCCCGCCATCGCTCAGCAAACCCATGATGTGAAACGGTTTATCGTTTTGCTTGGCCTGTTCCATTGCCGACAACAAAACCGCATTCTCCGCCACCGCACCATCCTCAAAAGCTTTGTTAATTTTGGCCAACATCTGCCAAACGATTCTGCCCGCGCCTATGTTCATATGCCCCACCTCTGAATTGCCCATTTGTCCTGCCGGCAATCCCACATTTTCACCATCGGTGCGAAGGGTTGCATGAGGATAACGCGCAAACAACGAATCCGTAAAAGGCGTAATCGCCTGATTGATTGCGTCTGAGTGAGATCCATTGCCCAATCCCCAACCGTCCAAAATCACCAATGCCACTTTTTTAACCATAGCACAAAGGTACAACACCCTATAATTGTATGAAGTAAATTCACGATATTTGTGGGATGAAAATCCACTTTTCCGCATCCCTATGGTCAAAACAGGTGTGGCTGTGCCTATTCCTCCTGGCAGGATTGGCCCCGCAAGCCTCGGCCCAAGTGGTGTACGATGTGGAAACGCCGGTTGAATCGCTCGAAAAGAATCGCATCGAAAAGAGCAAATCAGCCGATAAAAAAATCATGGGATATCGCATTTTCGTGGGCTTTTCTGCCAAACGAGTGGATGCCACAGAAATCCTTAACAAAGCCGAAGAGAGATTCTCTGAAACACACGGCGCCATACTCATTTACGACGAGCCCAATTTCAAAGTATACGTTGGCACTTTTGCCACCGCAGCAGAAGCAGATGCCGCCCTGGCCGATGTGAAAAAAGAATTCCCAAACGCCCGCAAGCTGCGCATGCAAATCCCAAACCCTGCCTACAAAGACAGCCCGTCTAACTGATTCATCGCCATGCCTGCTTCCATCAAAAAAGACCCCCAAGTTGAAAAAACCAAACAACAGGTTAGGGAGCTTTTTACAACCTATTTGGAACAGAATCAACAGCGAAAAACCCCCGAGAGATATGCCATTTTGGACGAAATCTATTCCTCCAAAGCCCATTTTGATGTAGATGAACTTTTCGTCAAAATGAAATCCAGGAACTACCACGTGAGCCGAGCAACCGTATACAACACCCTCGATTTATTGGTAGAATCTGGCCTGGTAAAACGCCACCAATTCGGGCAAAATACCTCTCATTACGAACAAGCTTTTGGATACAAACAACACGACCACCTGATTTGCAATCATTGCAAAAAAGTATTTGAGTTTTGTGATCCGCGCGTACAACAAATCACTAGCACCATGGGCCAACTGCTGAAATTCGAAGTCAGCAGCCATTCCCTCCACCTGTATGGCAACCCCTCCACCAACGATTTGGGAGAATGCATACAATGTGGCAAAGACACCAATAAATAAACTTTCTAAAACGATACAAATTCATTTCAATGGTTGATGTAATATTAGGGCTCCAATGGGGCGACGAAGGAAAAGGTAAAATTGCGGATTATCTCACCCCCAAATACAACGTGGTGGCTCGATTTCAAGGAGGACCAAACGCCGGTCACTCCCTGGATTTCGAAGGAAAAAAATTCGTACTAAACACCATCCCTTCTGGCATTTTTCGCAAAGAAACCATCAACCTCATTGGCAATGGCGTTGTGATCGATCCCGTTCGCTTGCGTGAAGAAATTGAACGCATCGTCAATGAATGCCCCGACTACAAAGACCGATTGCTCATTTCCCAGAAAGCGCACCTCATTTTACCAACCCATAGAATCCTTGACGCCGCCTCGGAAGCAGCCAAAGGAGACGCCAAAATTGGTAGCACCCTACGTGGCATCGGCCCAACTTACAAAGACAAAATTGGCCGCTCTGGCCTGCGTGTGGGCGACATTCTAGAAAGTGATTTCCCAGAAAAATATCGCGCCGCCGTTCAAGAGCACCTCAACATCATTCAATTCCTGGGATTCACAGATTTCAACCTCGCCGATGAAGAAACCAAATTCTTTAGCGCCATTGAATTCCTCAAAGGTCACCAACTCATCAACAGCGAATACTTCATCCATGATTGCATCAACAAAGGACAAAAAATCCTCGCCGAAGGCGCTCAAGGCAGTTTGCTCGATGTTGAATTTGGCACCTATCCATTCGTAACCAGCTCCAACACATTGGCAGGTGGCGTTTGCACAGGCTTGGGAGTTGCCCCTAAACACGTTGGAAAAGTATATGGCATTTTCAAAGCCTATAGCACCCGCGTAGGATCTGGCCCATTCCCAACCGAACTGAACGATGAAACTGGCGAATACCTCAGAATCAAAGGACATGAATTTGGTGCAACTACCGGACGTAAACGCAGAACCGGCTGGATCGATTTGGTAGCCCTCAAATACACCTGCATGCTCAACGGCGTAGACGAACTCATTATGATGAAAAGCGACGTCCTCAATGGCATGGATCAGATTGCCGCTTGCACAGCCTACTCCATTCACGGTGAACGCAGCGAACAAGTCCCAAGCAACCTTTGCAACAGCAGCATCGAACCCATCCTAGAATGGTTCCCTGGCTGGGGCGAAGACCTTTCACACACGCAAGGTTTCGAAGCGATGGATGAACGATTCAGAAACTATGTTCACTTTGTAGAAAATTACCTCGGCACAAAAATCCGTGTAATTTCGTTGGGACCTGAGCGCGAAAGCACCCTCGTGAAAGATTAACAACCCTTGAACACGTTGCCATCGCCCTATGAAAATCATCTGTATTGGTAGAAACTATACCGAGCACATCAAAGAGCTGAACAACGAAATCCCCGAAGAGCCGGTCATCTTTATCAAACCAGATACAGCCCTGCTCCGAAACAATAACCCTTTCTTTATTCCAGATTTCTCTTCCGATGTGCATCACGAAGTAGAATTGGTGGTGAAAATCAAAAAGCCGGGCCGACATATCCCAGTGCCTTTTGCAAAGGATTATTACGACGAAGTGGCATTGGGCATAGATTTTACTGCAAGAGATGTTCAGAACCGCCTCAAAGCCAAAGGCCTGCCTTGGGAAAAAGCCAAGGGGTTTGACCATTCCGCGGCAATCAGCCACTTCATCCCTTTGGCTGAATTACACAACTCAAACAACCAAGGCATCCACAACTGCAACTTTTCCCTGCAGAAAAATGGCGTTGAAGTGCAACAAGGAAATACCCAAATGATGATTCACAATGTGGATGAGATCATCGCCCACGTTTCACAATATTTCAGCCTCCGCATTGGCGATTACATCTTCACCGGTACCCCAGCTGGCGTTGGTCCCGTGGCACAAGGCGATGAACTGTGTGGAATTCTCGCCAACCAAGAGATGTTCCGTTTTCACGTTCGATAAAAACCCGTCAGCACATTCACTTCCTGCACTCAGGAAACACACAATAAAAAAGGAGGGCGACCCATTGGGCCGCCCTCCTTTTTATCATTCAATGTTTGAATTACTTCAATACAACTTTTTGTGTGGTTGTACGTCCAGTGTTGTCAGTGATATTCACAAAGAACACACCCATCAAACCGTTAACATTCACAGTTTCAACGCTGCTGTTGGTGCTCAAATTGCGCACTACACGACCGTCGATGCTACGAACTACGATGTTCTTGATGTTAGATCCAGCCAACGTTACAACGAACTGACCTTCCGCTGGGTTTGGAGCGATGCTCACTTCAGCGTTCTCAATGATGTTTTTGTTTGATACAGTTGCGCAAGAATTCCACTTGTATGTTGGCAACACAACGTCTGCAGTAGCAGTTGCGATATCAAACACACGATCCACCTTGTTGTAACCGTTCAAAGAACCACAAGCGATGTTCAAGTTCTTTTCGCTGAAGTCGTCGTTTTCAGACAAACCATTGGCAAAACGGAACTGATATTTCTGAGCCCAAATTTTAAGGGTGGTAGAATAAATACCATTGCCCATATCTTTCAATTTGATTTTGTTAAACTTCCACTCAACTTGAGCAGTGTCCATGTAAGGTTGGAAGTTACCGGCCAACCAAACGCCATCAGCAGAAACGATGGTGTCAGACATGTCTACAGAGAAAGTCACGTTCAACAAAGAACCCAATTTAGGGATGGTGTATACTGTATCACCATTGATAGAACCATCGGTGTAGTTCAACTTGAAAGTACGGTTAGGGCCTTTGATGATCCAAGTTCCAGCAGCACCTGCAGTTGCACCCCACTCGTAAGAACCTGTCAATACTTGAGGATAAGTAGCAGACCAGATACCGTCGTTGGCCATTTTGTCGCCACGCAAACCGCTATCATTCGCTACGAAATCAGACCAACCAGACAAATTGCCTTTGAACTTAACATTGGTCAATTTGAAGCTGTTTTGGTAGTTGCCATCCACAACGTGGAAAGTTACATCGCGCTTGTACTTAGGAATCAAAGCACAAGTATCTTGTTGGTTGAAACAAACGTGCTTGGTAATTACACCAGCGCCAGCTACTTTCAAATCACGGTCGTTGGCAGATTCCCATCCGCTCTTACCGTTAACGAATTTGAATTTGTAGTCGCCATCAGGCAAAAATGCCACCAAATAGTGCATATCACCAACCGCTTTACACTTAGCCAAATCATCACCAGGCGTCCAATCAGCAGACATACCGGCTTTGGTTTGATAGTTACCAGCTACGCGAACACCATCGGCGTTTACATCTTCGTTCTTCATGTTCACTTGGAACACCACACGCTGTGTACCTGTTGGAGGAGCAGAACAATCAGCAGATGCATCGTTGAAACAATATACATCCAACACTTGGTCAGAAGTACCTGTTGTCAATTTACGATCAAAAGACTCATCGGGCATACCCCATGCGTTACCATTGATGTACTTGTAAGAGTAGCTAGTGCTCGCCTTCAATGTCAATTGAATTGAATACACGTAACCACTTCCTGTAGCGGTAAGCTCGTTACCAGATGCACCTGGTGACCAGTTGTTACCAATACCAGCGTCAGACTGCAAATCACCGGCAATGCGAATGCCCTTCGGACCTACAGCCACATTCTGCATGTTTACCTTAAAGGTAACCTTTACAGTTTGCGCAAAAGCCGCGGTAGAGAGCGCAGCCAAGGCAATGAGAGAGTAAATTTTCTTCATGTTTATATTAATTTAATATTTCTGCGGTAAAGATAATTAAAAAAGTGTCAAACTGACAATAACCTTTTTCCAAAAAAATTGCACTTTCTTTGTAGATGGATAATCCCAACATGAAAAATTACATTCTACGCGTCTTATTTCTATTGGCAATTTTGGCCAATTCACTATCTGCAAGCATACTACCACCCAAAAAGAATGTATATCATGTAGCCCCACCTTCGTGGTTCATTGGCTTCCAAAACCCCCAACTCGAGATCATCCTGCACGCCGAAAACATCAATCTCTACAACATCGTTTTAAACCCTTACGATGGCGTAACGCTCGATACAATTTTGCAAAGTGCGAACCGACATGTGTGCTACCTCAAGGTAAACATAAGTCCAAAAACCTTGCCCGGTCAATTGGAATTCACCATCACCCCAAAAGAAAAACGCAGCAAAGCCCAATCGCCATTTACGCTCAAATACGAACTCAAAAACAAGCGAAGCAAAGAACTTCAAGCGCCCGGACTCACACCCAACGATGTTACCTACCTCATTTTCCCCGATCGTTTTTCAAATGGCGAGTCCGACAATGACAATGCCGATATGCAATACAGAGTAAAAGTGGATCGCGGCGGATTGAAATCCAGGCATGGTGGCGATTTGGCGGGCGTGAAAAGCAAACTCGACTATTTAAAAGACTTGGGAATCAGCGCGTTGTGGCTCAACCCCGTTCAAACCAACGACCAACCCGAAGAAAGTTTCCATGGCTATGCGATCACCGATAATTACGAAATCGATCCGCGGTTTGGCAGCAACAAAGAATATGTAGACTTGGTCTCCGAAATGCGCAAGCGCAACATGAAAATGATCATGGACATCATACCCAACCATGTGGGCGATAAACACTGGATGAACCAATACTACGATACCAGCTGGTTCAACTACAAAGACACCTACGTACAAACCAATTTCCGCGCACCCACGGCGGCAGATCCATACGGCGCCCCCTCAGAGAAAAACCTCAATACCGATGGCTGGTTTGTGGCCACGATGCCCGATTACAACCAAAAAAACCCACACATCGCCTCGTATCTCGACCAATTGTATTTGTGGTGGATCGAATACGCCAATCTATCTGGATATCGCATAGATACCTACCCTTACCCCGACCAGGCCTACATGAACCACCTCATGGAATTGCTGCTTGGCGAATACCCCCAACTCACCATTTACGGCGAAGCATGGGTGCAGCACACCACCACCCAAGCCACATTCGTAAAGAACAACATCAAAGGATTTGAAGCCAACCGATTGCCTGGCGTTACCGACTTTTCGATGTGCTGGGCCTTCCAAGAAGCCTGCTCAAAACCTTTCGGATGGACCGATGGCCTCAACCGCGTGTACATCACCCAAAGCGAAGACTTTTTATACCAAGACCCATCGAAGAATTGCACTTTCCTCGACAATCACGATATTTCTCGATTCTATTCGATGGCGAACGAAGACATCGATGCTTGGAAGCGCGGTGTTACCTTGTTGCTTACCACGCGCGGATTGCCTTGCATTTATTACGGCACAGAAATTCTAATGACCGGAAAAACCGACAAATCCGATGCCTACGTACGATTCGATTTTCCGGGTGGATGGAATGGCGATCCGGTGAACAAATTCACACCGAAAGGACGCACATCCAAGGAAAACGACGCCTGGAAGTGGATGCAGACATTAAACAAAGCCAGAACATCCATGCCCGCATTGGGCATTGGCAAAACCATGCAATACAGCGGCATCAACGGCATTTACGTTTACTTCCGATATACCGACAACCAAAAAGTGATGGTGGTTTTGAGTCAGAGCGATGTGGCACAAGACATCTCAATGGCGCGTTTTGCAGAAATAACAAAAGGTTATGGCAAGATGAAAAATATCCAAACGGGTGAAATCACCAACGTAGGTTCATCGTTGAAGGTAGCCGCAAAGGGCAGCTATGTGTTTGAAATGATCAAGTAAGCGAGGAACGCAGGCGTTTTTAGGCCTTTTCCGTCATCAACAGGCGGAATTGCGCCAATCGTGCATCTACATCTTCCGAGGTGATCGAAGCCAATTTGGTGGTACCAAACTGTTCAACGCAATAACTTGCCAAAGCACTACCATAGACGATGCCGGTTTTCATGGCCTCGAAATCGGTTCTTCCTGTGCTTGCAAGGTATCCAATGAATCCACCGGCAAAAGTATCTCCCGCTCCGGTTGGATCAAACACATCCTCCAATGGCAAAGCTGGACAGAAGAATGTTTGTCCTTCCGAACCAAACAGCAACGCACCGTGTTCGCCTTTTTTGATAATGAGTGTTTGCGGACCCATGGCACGAATCACACGGGCGGCTTTCACCAAACTATATTCACCTGAAAGTTGACGGGCTTCTTCGTCGTTGATGGTTAGCACATCTACGCGTTTCAAAACGGCTTTAAGATCGTCTAGGGCGATATCCATCCAAAAATTCATGGTATCCATCACCACCAGCTTGGGTTTGCGGGTGAGGCGATCGAGGGTGGTAAGTTGAACTTGCGGACTCAAGTTGCCAAGCATCACATAATCGGGTTGCTGCCATGCTTCTGGAACAATGGGATCAAAATCACCCAAAACATTGAGTTCTGTAACCAATGTATCACGCGAATTCATGTCCATATGATACTTCCCATGCCAGAAAAACGACTTTTCACCGGCTTTAATTTGCAATCCAGTGGTATCGGTTCCACGTGCTTTCAACAGTGACACAAAGTCAAAATCGAAGTCTTCACCCACCACGGCCACCAAACCCACGTGCTTGTGTAACAAAGTGGTTGCCAATGAGATGTACGAGGCGGCACCGCCTACGATTTTACCGGTACTACCGAAGGGGGTGTCGATTGCGTCAAACGCTACGGATCCAATTACAAGGAGGCTCATAAAAATATTTTAAAAAATTTCTGCAAAGGTATTGAATTGAAAGTGGTTTCATACTATTTTTGCATTCCGATTGAGACAAGGCGATGCATGCAAATGACAACCTTGTTAAGATATAAACTCCTTGATAGCTCAGCTGGTTAGAGCAATTGACTGTTAATCAATAGGTCGCTGGTTCGAGTCCAGCTCAGGGAGCCAAAAGCCTCACAGTGATGTGGGGCTTTTTTTATGCTCTTTACCAGTGTTTTCAATGGTTAATGAAGTAGAACAGAGAGCAAATTTGCAAAAAAGTGCTTTTTCAAAATTAAGGATCAAATCCAAAACCTGGGGGCTAGGCAAATAGATGAGTGATATTATAGCATTGAAATTTGGAGATGCTTAAATGCTACATTGAACTGTTTCGATATTCGCCATCATCAAAAACCAAGGAATCATTATTATCTCACCAACAAGCTCCTGTTTTTCTCTAATACTTGAATTTACCCAAAGGTGAGTCACTGACTTGTCAATCGAGTTTCATTGGTACACGAAACCCTTGTAGATATTTAAAAGTCATAAATGCGCATACGGCAAATCTTCAATTTTCACTTGACATTGGACTAGAGCCATCTGTTGGGATTTGAAATTTTTGTGATTAGTTTCGTGTATAATCAAGTTACCTGCAACTTTAAAAGAAGAATAAAAACCTGACAATGCAATATTCATTTAGGACAAAAATTATTACCCTAAGTTCAATAGTCATTCTGTGGTTTGTATTCGGGACAATGATTATTTTGAGAGGTTCAATTGACAAGAATGAACTGAAAACTATAAAAGGGGACTTGGAAAATTTCGAAATAGTAACAATACCAGGAGGCAAAAGAAATATTGACGTTTTGGCTTTAAAAGTTTCTGGCTATACAGACAAAGCTGCACTTTACTTAAACTGTCGACAGGATTATGCTACGATAATGCAAAAATTCAACTCGAAACAAAAAATACAAATTTCATATCATGACCAAGGAAGAGTTGCAGCAGATGGATATAATTTACATATCTATCAATTAGTATATGGTGACGAAATACTTATCAATTATGAAAACATAACTTCTACTAACAAAAGAGTAGGTAAAATTTTATATTTGGTTGGGCTTGTATTCGGACTACCTATTATTTATGTATACAGACAAAAAAGAAAGAAAAGCGCCCTATAACAGCACACACCCAAAAGGCGGGGCTCCTTGCTCCGCAGACAGTTTTGTGGTAGCCGATAATTCAGTTCTCCGCATCAACATTTGTGCTGAAAAGATCGCCCATCGCCAATCTGCAAAACGCTAGCACTCATATTATGAAAAAGACCCTGCTTAACATATTAGTATTCATTTCGACAATTTCAATTTCGCTTGGACAATCAAGTTTTTACGACAGACTTGCGGATTCAACTTTGACATTGACTAAACAAATTGTTCGTTATGACCCGACCTACTTTCAGCTTGACTATCCCAATGGTGATGTCCCTTCTGACAAAGGTGTATGCACAGACGTAGTAATTAGAGTATACAGAAAACTTGGAATTGACTTACAAAAAGAGGTTCACGAGGACATGAAATACAACTTTTCAAAATATCCAAAAAATTGGGGACTTTCTCAACCTGACAAAAATATTGACCATAGAAGAGTTCCTAACTTAATGACATTTTTTACTAGACATGGAACAACAAAACCCATTACAACAAACCCAAAGGACTTTTTACCTGGAGACATTGTATGTTGGAACCTTGGTGGTGCAGTGACACATATAGGAATTGTGGTAAAAAAGAAATCCGAAGACGGACAAAGGCATTTAATCGTTCACAATATTGGCGGTGGACAGGTCATCGAAGACTGTTTATTCAACTTCAAAATAATTGGACATTACAGATATGAAAAATGAGAGAAATACGAATGGCAACAGCACATTGGCAATAGGCGGGGTTTCGTCTCCGCTTGACAATTTTGTAGTACCCGAAAGTTCAGTTATCCGCATCAACATTTGTGGAGAAAATCACCACTATCGGTTAGCGGCAAAACGTGATTTGCCATTTCAAGACGTCACGGAATGACACAAGAATATAACAAAAAAGAACAAATTTGGACGGCACTTTTTGTAGTGACACCTACTGTTATTTTTTCTAATTTTAGTGAATTTTTTGTTACTGACAGTTCGCATAATAAAATATTGTTCGCTGGAGTTTTTGGTGGACTTGGTGGACTATTAGGTTGGGGACTTTACTTTTTCGTAAAAAGCAAAACGACCATAATTCAAATCATTTCCTTGACTGCACTGTTAGGACTTGGGATATCGACAATTTTATTTGCAAGTACTTTGACAAAACCAGAACTTACGACATGTGAAATTTGTGGTTATATGACGCTCAAATCGACCAGCACAGAATGCGACTATTGTGGTAACACAACTTGGGACGAAAATAAAGGCAAGACAGAATTTACGACAAAACAAGATTGGATAAAAAGCGGACAAATATTTTGGTTTA
>CANHGC010000008.1 GCA_947460045.1 Bacteroidota bacterium
GGATCGAAGAAGCCAAATCCTTGTAAATAAATTCAAATTCAGAAAAGCCTCGCTTCGGCGGGGCTTTTCTTTTTTATACGATTATCTTTGTAGAGAATGACCGAACAACTCATTGCCGCTTTTATTATTAGTGTTTTACATGGGTTTATTCCGGGTCATTGGCTGCCATTCATCGCATTGGCAAAAAAGTTGGGTTGGAGTAGATCACAAACTTTAAGATATACAGGTATTGCCGCCATTGCCCACGCCGGTGGAACGGTGGCTATAGGATTGATATTGGCTCAGTTAACTCGACTGGGAATCACATCTGATCCATTAGAATCTCATATTTTGTGGGGATTGCCCTTTGAAAGTTTGGGTGGGAGTGTGATGGTCTTGTTGGGCTTTTGGTTTTTGTATCGTCATCATAAACATCACCATTTTCATTTTCCCAAGGAAACCACAGACAACCAAGGCAAATGGGCTTTTGGTGTGGTACTCTTTTCACTGTTTTTATCGCCCTGTATGGAAATTGAATCCTATTTTTTCACCTTGGCACCCATGGGATGGAGCGTGATTTTTATGTTGGTGATTGTTTATTCGGTAACCACCTGGTTGAGCATGATGGGTGGCGTTTGGATTGGATTTAAAGGTCTTGAACGATGGAATTCGCATCGTTTAGAGCACAGCGCGGGTTTGATTACGGGCGTGATCATGATTTTGTCAGGATTGATGCTCGCTTTTGGATAATTGCCTGATTAATGGGTTTTTTTGATACCCAAATAGCGATCTATCTGAACGTGAACTCCATACAATACTGGCAACAACACAACTGCCATACCCAATTTGTATATGTAATTGAGCGTGCCTACCTGAATAACCCAAAGTAAGTCATAGTTGCCTCCCAAATAGAAGGCAATCACAAGCACAACGTAACTGTCAATAAATTGACTGATTGCAGTACTTCCCGTTGCCCGCAACCAAATGAATTTATCGCCAGTTCTATCTTTCAGTTTCTTGAAAATATAGGCGTCAACCAACTGGCCAATTAAGAAGGCAACAAGTGAACCCAAAATGATCATCAAACCTTGTCCGAAAACTGCGTTGAACGCCTGAGACATATCGGTTAACCCCGACGATTTGCCGCTGCCGATCCAAAAATCAGCGCCTTCAAGCCACATGGCTACTCTCACTGCGATGAAAGAGTACACCAATAATATGGCGGCAATCCAAGACAAGCGTTGAACACCTTTCTTGCCGAAATACTCGTTGATGATATCAGTCAGGACAAAAACGATGGGCCATAGAATCACTCCGGCGGTCATATCGAAGTTAAACACACCCCCAAACAATTGAATTTGAAAGGGTGGGAGATTGAATGATTTTTCCAAGGAAAATATTTTCGCCCCGATGAATTCAGCGACGATGGCATTGGTGAGAAATACCATTCCCAAAACCATGAACAGCATATTTTTCCTGGATTCTATTTGTTCAATTTTCATGTGGGTGGCAAATTTAGGGGAAACAAGTCCTTACAATTAGACAATCCCAAATATGTAGATATAACATTTCGTGAAATTGTGATTTTGGCGGGATTTTTGAATGTTTAAAAATATGTGGAAATTAATTCGTTCATCGGTCGTTGTTTCTTTGTTGTTCACGCTCATTCCCGAAGCGAATGCTCAGTACAGTTTTGATCAGTTGATGAATTTTGGTGTGCGTTCCGATGAAAAGGGTGAGTATGTTGCCGCGATTGCAAGTTTGGATCAAGCGGTTGACTTAAAACCAAGCGATGATATGGCCTGGCTTACGAGGGGCGTTGTACGAGTACACATGAAAGATTACGGTTCTGCCGTTGTGGATTTTAATAAAGCCATATTGTTAAACCCCAATCGCACAGAAACCTATTTGTATCGATATATCGCTTACAGGGAGACGGAGAACTATCAATTTGCCTTCAGTGATATCAACACCTACGTGAATGCCATTCCCAACGATACCATGGCCAGAACTCAACGAATGCAATTGTCGCTGCTGCTGTCTGAATACGAAACGCTGAATACGGATGTTGTTTGGTTATACGAAAAAATGGGCGATGCCCTGTTTGCTGATTACTCAGCGATGTACAACGACCATTTTGAAAAACACAAGCACTACAATGAATACTCGAAGATTTTAATACCGCTTCACGAAAAATACCCCAATTCTCAAGTGATCAAATATCAGTTGATGTTGGCCCATTTCCAATTGGCACAATATGAACCTTGTTTGAAATTGGTCAATGATTTGTTAGTACCCAATCCGAAGGATTTTCCGTTGCTAAAATATAAGGCGGATGCGTTGTTTTTTTTGAATCGAATGGCAGATGCAGAATTGCTTTTTGCAGACTTGTTGAGTTATCTACCTTCAGATGCTGATTTGATGGCTGATTACGGACACTGTTTGTTGCAATTGGAGAAATGGAACGACGCTGACGCCTGGTTAAGTAAGTCCATCAAAGCGAAAAACAATACACCGGCCTATGCGTATTTGGGTAGGGGGATCGCGCGTTACAATTTGGGGAAAGCGGGTTTGGCCTGCGCCGATTGGGAGCGAAGTTATTTGTTGGGAGAGAAATCCGCCAAGAAGTGGTTAGAAATGAACTGTCAAACCAAATAAAAAAGAAAAACATGAAGCAACTGCAATTTCTAATGGTGTTGGTTTTGGCCATTTTACCTCAAACTACATCGTGTCAATCAAAACAGGCTACGAGACATATATCTCATGCAGATTCTTTTCACTGTATTCCCGTTTCTCCCCAGGAGCTCACGTATTTTAGAAAGCAACCGCCCATACAATTTTGGCAAAAAGTAATTTTGCTTACAAAGGATTCTTGCATCGTGGTGCATAAAGACAGTCGCAACATGATGGATGTGATCTCGGCCGCCAAATTGGACTCGTTGGTGCGGGATTCGAAATTGGAGTATACGGCGCAATGCTACCGAGATTCTTTTGGTTATGAAACGTGTGAATTGGTGAAATTTGTGAGAGGAAAACGAGAGTTTTTCGATTTTCAAAAGGTGGGTCCATTGGTTGACGATGCCAAAGTAATCTTCGATCAATACAATGTAAATCCCATTTATGCTCAGTTTATCTTGCTCATTGAATCACCAAACAATCCAAAAGCCAGATCCATTAGTGGTGCGGTTGGACATTATCAATTGATGCCCTTTGTGGCGAAAAAATATGGCTTGGTTGTAAGCGGCTCAAGAGATGACCGTCATGATTTCAAATTGAGCAGCATCGCAGCGGCAAAATTGATGAGTGATTATTGCATACCCAATGCTACACGCATGGCAAATGGTGCCGGTTTGATTGCAGACACAGAGTCATTGTGGTTTCAGTTGTTGGTGATGCATGTGTACAATGCTGGTGCAGGAAATGTTCGTAAAGCAGTTGCCGCGGTTGGCCCTGTGAGTTCAGGTGAAGAGCTTATCATTAAACTATGGAAAACACAAGCAGGCGCTTTTGGGAATTCATCTCAGAATTATTCCCAGTTGGCCCTGGCTAGTTATATCAACTATTTGGATTGGTTGAAATCGTAGTGAGTCCGTGTGTTGTATCACAGTTTTCAAATTTTGACATTTTTTTTACCTTGTTTGATGTTTGCAATGGTATACAATCGATCCATTTCAGTGTGGAAATCAATCGAAAGTATTTTAGTTATCATTTGTAATTGCAAGTATTTCAAGGGTATGGAGAAATTGTTTAGATTGATTTTAAATTGGAAACTCTGTTAACAATTTGTTTTCGAACGGAGTGGCCATAATCTATATTTGCATCGCGAAAAAAGACAATGTTCCCAAACATGATTGCTAGAAATATGAAAGTTTGGATGCTGTCGGCCTTAATGGCAGTTTCAGTATCCTCTTACGCACAAGACAAGCCCAATGCCGAAAATGGTAAAAAGCTTTACGAAGCCAACAACTGTGGTAGCTGTCACGCTTTAGACAAGAAAGTGGTTGGACCTGCCCTTAGGGGTGTTCACACTCGTAGATCTGAAGAATGGTTGGTGCAGTGGGTTAGAAACAACGAAAAGTTCCGTAAGGAAACCAAAGACCCAGATGCGATTGCTCTTTACACCGAATATGGTGGAGCGGCGATGAACATTTTTGAAAATTTGACGCCAGCGAATGTGTTGGATATCGTTGAATATATCAAAACTGCTCCCGAAGCCAAAAAAGCCGCAGTGGTAGCAACTGATGCCAACGCACCGAAAGACGACAATACTGCATTGTACATATTGTTGATTTTGGTTGCGATTTTCAGTTCTGTTTTGTTGGTGTTGGCTCGCGTGAAGAATACTTTGAAGAGAGTGGCTTCTGAAAAAAATCCAGAAGATTTCGAAGACATGCATGCCCCGAAGAAAGGCTTCTTCGAGAAAATACTTCCCGGCAAATGGGGTAAAAAGAACCCTGTGGTTCTCTCTGTGTTCACTACAGTGATATTGGGTGGACTTGGCGCTTACTACGGTTTTGGTTATTCCATTAGCGAAGTGGGTGTTCAAAAAGGATACGCACCAAAGCAACCTATCGCATTTTCGCACAAATTGCACGCCGGTGATTTGAAATTGGATTGTAAGTATTGCCACTCAACAGTAGAAGAGAGCAAACAGGCTTCTATCCCTGCATTGAATACTTGTATGAACTGTCACAAAGGTGTTCAGTTAACCGATAAGTACAACGGTGAAATTTCTCCTGAGATCAAGAAAATCTATGCCGCTTTGGATTATAACCCTGAAGCTAAGCCAGGTGAAGAATACGGTAAGAACCCACGTCCTATCCGTTGGGTGAGAATCCACAACTTGCCAGATCACGCATACTTCAACCACGCACAACACGTGAAAGTAGGTAAGCAAACTTGTCAAACCTGTCACGGTGCCATCGAAAAAATGGAAGTGGTTCAGCAGAAAAACACCCTTCAAATGGGATGGTGTATTGATTGTCACAGAAACGCACAAGTGGATGTTGCCAACAATAATTACTACAAGGCGTTGCACGATAAAGCCAAAAAAGATATCGCTAGCAACAACAGCAAAAGCAAATATTTTGCAGCAGACGGTAAAGTTAAGTTAACACCTGCCATGAATGGCGGTTTGGAATGTTCTAAGTGTCACTATTAATCCAACCTAATTAAGAAGCATCATTATGTCAAATCATATCAAATATTGGAAGGGCGAAGAAGAGTTAAACAAGGACCCTCAGTTCCTTGCAGCTCAGAAGAACGAGTTTCACGATGATCTCCCTTTGGATGAAGTATTTAACGAAGATGGAGTAGAACTTCAGGCAAATCGTAGAGATTTCTTGAAATACTTCGGATTCAGTGTAACAGCAGTTGCTTTGGCTGCGTGTACCAAAACCCCAATTCGTCATGCAGTACCATATTTGGTAAAGCCTGAGGACGTAACTCCCGGAGTTGCAAATTACTATCGTTCAACTTGCGGCGCTTGCTCAACTGCCTGTGGTATTGAGGTGAAAGTGCGCGAAGGTCGTCCGATTAAAGTAGATGGTTCATACGATTCTCCCATTTCAATGGGTGGTACTTGCGCTGTTGGACAGGCATCTATTTTGTCTTTGTACGACAATGAGCGTTTGGCGAATCCATTGGCCAATGGCGCTGAACAAACCGATTGGACAGCATTGGATTCAGAAATTGCTGGCAAATTGAAAGGTTTGGGATCAGCGAAGATTGCTTTGGTTACCAGTACCATACACGGACCAAGTTCTTTGAAAGCCATTGAAGCGTTCAAAACTTCTTATCCTTCTGTTGACCACGTTACCTACGATGCGGTTTCATACAGCGGTATCCTTGATGCCAATGAAGCTGATTTCGGAAAGCGTGCATTGCCAACCTATAAATTTGATACTGCCAAAGTCATTGTGAGTTTTGGTGCGGATTTCTTGGGTACTTGGATTTCTCCAGTGGAATTCTCTAAAGGTTACACCAAACACCGTCAACCGTCTGTAGAAGGTGGTATGTCTAAGCACATTCAATTTGAAAGTGCGATGAGCATGACTGGTACCAACGCGGATTTCAGATTCCCGATGCGTGCTTCACAAGAGGCGCTTTACGTGGCAACCCTTTACAATTACATCGCCATTGCTACTGGCGCAAAGCAGATTCCAGTTCCTCAACAAGGTGAATTGGCAGGAAATTCTATCAAGAAAACTGCCGATGCATTGGTGAAGGCAAAAGGATCTTCTTTGGTGATTTCTGCAAGCAACGAAGTTGAAGTACAAAAAATTGTCAATGGTATCAACATGTTGTTGGGGAACTATGGTTCTACCATCGATATGGTAAATCATAGCAATCAATACAAAGGTTCTGACAAAAAAATGGCTGAAGTATTGGCCGGTTTGAAATCAGGATCAATTGCGGGTGTGATTTTCTACAACGCAAACCCAGTGTACAATCACAACAGCAAAGAATGGTCAGAAGCTTTGAATAAAGCCAAATTGTCTATTTCTTTCGCTTCAAGCAAGGATGAAACCGCTGCTGCTTGTCAGTACGTTTGTCCAGATAACCACTATTTGGAAAGTTGGAACGATGCTGAGCCAAGAAAAGGCGTTTACCAGTTCACTCAACCAACCATTTCAAATGTATTCAATACACGTCAAGCGCAAATTAGCTTATTGGTATGGGCGAATGCAGTTGTGGCTCCTGCGAAGGATCCGTTTGCTTCTAAAGGAATTTTCTCTCAAAAATTGCAGGCATCTCCATACTACAACTTCATGCGCGCCAATTGGTCTGCTTTGTTGGGTACGGATGATGCATTCAATGCCGTATTGGAAAAAGGAATTTACACCGAAGCCGCTTCGGAAGGTGCCGTTTCATACGCTGGTTCAGTGGATAGTTTGGCATCATTCGTATCTGCCAACGCCAAATCAGCAGGTTTGGATATGGTATTGTATCAAGGAGTAGGTGTGAGAGATGGCGCATATGCAAACAACCCTTGGTTGCAAGAAATGCCTGATCCAGTGAGTAAAGTTTGTTGGGACAATTACGTAGCCTTGCCAAAAGCTTTGGCTGTTAAATTGGAAATCGCTGAAGGTGATACCGTGAATGTTAAAGTGGGTGATGTAACTTACAACAACGTTCCAGCCATGGTACAGCCAGGTCAAGCCAATGAAACAGTGGCTATGGCTTTGGGATATGGAAGAACCCACGCAGGTAAAGTAGCAGGAAGCGTTGAAAAAGGTTTTGACACCATCGGTGTGAACGGATACGCTTTTGTAAACAATACAGGCAACAGAAACTTCGTCATCAAAAACGTAGAAATTACGAAAGGTGATGATACATACGCATTGGCTCAAACACAAACGCACCACAGCATTGAAGGTCGCGATATCGTAAGAGAATCAACCTATGCGAAATGGCAGAAAAATCCGAAAGCCGGAAACGATATGCCAGCAACACACATCTATACCATTTGGGAAAAACCCGAATATCGTAAAGATGGTGCACCCAACCATTTGTGGGCAATGGCCATCGACCTGAATTCTTGTACAGGTTGCGGTAGTTGCTTGGTGAGTTGTTCAATTGAAAACAACGTACCTGTAGTTGGTAGAGATGAGATTCGCTTGCGTCGTGAAATGCACTGGATTCGTATCGATCGTTACTATTCTTTCAATTCAACCGAAGGTGTACTTACAAAAGATACTGAAATTGCAGCTGCAGATGATAAAGGCAACTTCGATCATTGGCAGAACGTCAATGTATTGCACCAGCCAATGATGTGTCAGCACTGTTCAAATGCACCTTGTGAAACGGTATGTCCAGTATTGGCAACCACTCACAGCACGGAAGGTTTGAACCAAATGACATACAACCGTTGTATTGGTACTAAGTATTGCGGTAACAACTGTCCATATAAAGTACGTCGTTTCAACTGGTTCCGTTTCAACGATAACGATAAATTCGATTTCCATTTCAATAACCCATTGGGTAAAATGGTTATCAACCCAGACGTTACCGTTCGTACTCGCGGTGTGATGGAGAAATGCTCATTCTGTGTTCAAAGAATTCAGGAAGGCAAGTTGAAAGCCAAGCGCGAAGGCAAATCACCGAATGAGGTTCAAGTATTGACCGCTTGTCAAAGAGCTTGTCCTAGCAATGCCATCGTATTTGGAGATCTTCACAATCCAGAGAGTGAAGTGAGCAAGCTTTACAAGAATGAGCGCGGATTTACAGTGCTTGAGGAAATTAACGTACAATCATCTGTGAAGTACATGACCAAAATTCGTAACAACGATTCAATTTAATTCACCCAAAAAATATTCGAATGATACACGATTCAATCATTAGAGACAGACTTGTAACTGGCGATAAAACGGCTTCTGACGTTACGCGAGACATTGCAAGACCTATTTTGAACAACCCATCAACCGCTTGGAAAATCGGCTTTACTTTGTCGCTGATTTTCTTAGGTATTTTTGGTGTGAGTTTGCTATATACCTTGTTTACAGGTATTGGTGTTTGGAATATTAACAAATCAGTGATGTGGGGTTGGGATATTACCAACTTCGTATTTTGGGTGGGTATTGGTCACGCGGGTACCTTGATTTCTGCGGTGTTGTTGTTGTTCCGTCAAAAATGGCGGATGAGTATCAACCGTTCAGCAGAAGCGATGACCATCTTCGCGGTAATTTGTGCTGCCATGTTCCCCGTGTTTCACATGGGTCGTGTATGGGTAGGATACTGGGCTTTGCCTTTGCCAAACGGATTTGGTTCACTTTGGGTAAACTTTAACTCTCCTTTGTTGTGGGACGTATTTGCGATTTCTACCTACTTCAGCGTATCGTTGTTGTTCTGGTACATCGGCTTGATTCCTGATATTGCTACCATCCGCGACAAAGTGAAATCCAAATTGGGTAAAACCATGTATGGTTTCTTCTCAATGGGTTGGACGGGTTCTACACGTACTTGGGCTCGTTATGAATTGATTTCATTGATTTTGGCTGGTTTGAGTACACCTTTGGTACTTTCGGTTCACACAATTGTATCTACGGATTTTGCAACTTCAGTTATTCCTGGTTGGCATACAACGATTTTCCCTCCATACTTCGTTGCCGGTGCGATTTTCTCTGGTTTTGGTATGGTGGCTACCTTGTTGGTAGTAGCTAGGAAAGTGATGAACTATGAAAACTACATCACCATTGGACACTTGGATGCGATGACAAAGATCATCATGGTAACAGGTACCATTGTGGGTATTGCATACATTACGGAATTTTTCATCGCTTGGTATTCAGGAAACATCTACGAGCAATATGCTTTCACCAACCGTATGTTCGGTCCTTACTGGTGGGCTTATTGGAGTATGATGACTTGTAACTTGATTGCACCTCAGGTATTTTGGTTCCGTTGGGCTCGTACTACGCCATGGTTCATTTTCATTATGAGTATTGTGGTGAACGTGGGTATGTGGTTTGAGCGTTTTGTAATCATTGTTACATCGTTGCACAGAGATTACTTGCCTTCAAGTTGGGTAATGTATTCTGGTTCGTTAACAGAAATAGGTTTGTTCCTTGGTACTTTCGGTATCTTCTTTACCTGTTTCTTCTTGTTTGCCAAATTCTTGCCTGTAATCAACATGGCGGAAGTTAAATCAATCCTTCGCAACCGCGAATAAGTTCAACCTTTAAAGATGACCATAATGGGAATTTTAGATAAAAAATTAAGTTTACGCGACCGCAACAAAATGTTGATCGGTGTATGGGAAGATGAAGATCATTTGATGTCTGGTGCCAGTGAATTGGCTAATGCAGGTGTTCACATTCACGACATTTATACACCGTATCCTGTACACGGTTTGGATCGTATCATTGGTGCAAGAAGAAGTAAGTTGGCAAGAATTGCATTTTTCTGCGCCATCACTGGTCTTACATTGATGACCACCATGATTTGGTACATGTATGTGCACGATTGGCCCATGAACATTGGTAACAAGCCAGTGAGATTTACTCCTAGCTGGGCGCCTGTTATGTTCGAGGGAACTGTACTTTGTACTGCCTTTGGTATGTCGTTCTTCTTCTTTTGGAGAAATAGATTGGTTCACGGAATTAAAAATGAGTTGTTAGACATTCGTCAAACCGATGACAGAATGGTAGTAGCCATCGAAACTGTGAATGGTATGGATGAAAAAGCAGTTTTAGACATCATGAAGAAACATGGTGCTGTAGAAGTGCGTGAGTTTCACAACGGCGTTCAAACCGTACTTTAATATTTGATTTACAATGAACAACAAACTTTATATCTTGTTCGGTTCAATTGCTGTTTCAGCATTGATGAGCAGTTGTGTCAGTCGTGGAAACAATCCTGGTTGGGAATATGCTCCAGACATGTATTATTCCAAAGGTTACGAAGCCTACAATCAAGGTGATAGCAATACTGTGAATCCTTACGGGATGAACATGCGTGAGCCTGTGGCTGGTACCGTTGCAGTAGGTAAATTGGATTATAAATACAATTTAGAGAATACAGGTGAAGGTTATGATGCTTCTGCGTCTCTTTCTGCTCCTGTAGATGCAACTTTGGAAGATGGAAGAGGGAAGTATTTGTACGATGTATATTGCACGCCTTGTCATGGTGCCACTGGTGCCAATGATGGTGAAGTGTTCAAAAAAGTATCTACACTTAAGCCCGCGTGGAAAGGTTACTCTGATGAGTATATCAAAACACTTCCTGAAGGAAAAATTTATCACACCTTAACTTATGGCAAAAACAACATGGGTAGTCACGCGTCTGTTTTGAGTCCTAAAGATCGTTGGAAAGTGATTAAATATGTTAAATTCTTGAGCAGTCAAAGCGCTACTTCAACTGAAGTTGCTGCGGCTGATTCTACAATGGCTACCACTAAATAAGCGAAATAAAATGGGACACGGACATCATCACGTTGAAGTTAAACAGGAGCAATTCGTTTTTTCTCCTAAAGCAAAAAGGTTCTCAATCATATTAATGGTTTTAGGACTCGTTCTTGTAGGTCTTGGTATTGCAAATTTGGGTGGTCATGACAACAAACATGAAGCGAAAACTGAAACTGCAGCCCATGGAGAGCACGGTGTTGCCGCTCATGAAGCTGAAGGACATCAAGCAGCCGCTCATGAAGAACATGGAAACGTTCCCAATGAGGCCTTCGGTCCTCGTATGGAGTTTCATCCTTTAGACAAACCCGCCAACACACGTATTTGGGCGAATTTCATGATCGTAGGATACTTTTTCCTCATGATCTCATTGGTATCTTTGATGTGGTACGCCATTCAATATGTTGCCAATGCCGGTTGGTCTGTAGGTATAAAAAGAGTTCCAGAAGCCATTATGACCTTCATGCCAGTACCTTTTGTTATTTTAATGATTGGTTTGTTGATGGGCAAAAATGATATTTATCACTGGGCGCATTATGAACATCTTGGCTTAAAGCCAGGTGAAGTGGGCTACGATGCGATACTTGCTGGTAAATCAGGTTTCTTGAACACCACCATGTTGTTCGCTTTTCCAACTGTGTTGGTTGTTATTTGGTATTTCTTGATGCGTAAATTACGCGCACTGTCAGCCGCTGAAGACAATGGTACCAAGGGCGATGTGAGCTTTTTCAGAACATCAACCAAGTTCAGTGCAGCTTTTGCGGTAATATTTGGTTTCACCATGTCGATCATCGCTTGGTTGTTGATCATGTCGGTTGACGCACACTGGTATTCTACCATCTTTGGATTTTACAATTTCGTAACACACTGGGTAACTATGATTACCATTATGGCTTTCATCGTTGCTTACGTGAAGAAAGAAGGATATTTGGGTATCGTTACCAATGAGCACATGCACGATTTGGGTAAATTCATGTTTGCCTTCACCGTATTCTGGGCTTATTTGTGGCTTTCTCAATACTTGTTGATCTGGTATGCACAAATCCCTGAGGAAATGGCTTACTACCAAATCCGATTTGAAAATTACAAATTCAACTTCTTATTGAATTTTGTGATGTGTTTCTGCATTCCTTTCTTGGGATTGTTGATGCGCTCTGCAAAACGTAATAGATATGTTTTGGCTATCATTGGATCAATCATGATTTTGGGTCACTACCACGATGTATGGTTGATGGTATTCCCTGGCGTATTTGGTTCTGGTATGCAATTTGGATTCTTGGAATTGGGTATGTTCTTGTTCGTGGCTGGTCTATTTGTATACTGGGTATTCACAGCACTTACAAAACGTGGATTGGTTGCTATCAATCACCCATATTTGGACGAGTCTGTTCATCACGACGTTGGAGTTTAATAAAACCAAAAATTATATTAAAAGGCCACTTCAACGAAGTGGCCTTTTTCTTGTACATGCAATAAAATCAACCCAAAAGACAAATTCAAAATCGTAATTTTGTAATAATGGAAATTTCCGCCAAATACAATCCTTCAACCATCGAAGACAAATGGTACAAACATTGGTTGTCCCAAAAATATTTCAAATCAGTGCCCGATGAACGTCCGGCATACACCATAGTCATACCACCTCCCAATGTAACTGGGGTATTGCATATGGGGCACATGTTGAACAATACCATTCAAGATGTATTGATACGCAAAGCACGTAAGCAAGGGTTCAATGCTTGTTGGGTGCCAGGTACAGACCATGCCAGTATTGCAACGGAAGCCAAAGTAGTAAAATTGCTTGCAGAACAAGGGATTCCCAAATCTTCTTTAACCCGTGAAGAATTTTTGTCGCATGCTTTCGCTTGGAAAGAGAAGTATGGCAACATCATTTTGGAGCAGTTGCAGAAGTTGGGTGCAAGTTGTGATTGGGATAGAACCCGCTTTACAATGGAGCCAAGTCTCTATGAGGCGGTTGTGGATGTTTTCATAGATCTTTATCGGAAAGGACTCATTTACCGTGGCACCAAAATGGTGAATTGGGATCCGGCAGGACAAACCACGTTGAGCGATGAAGAGGTGATTTTTAAAGAAACGCCCGATCAGCTATTTTATGTGATTTATAAAGGGGTTGATTTCGATGGTGAGTTGATGGTAGCAACGGCGAGGCCAGAAACCATTGCGGGTGACGTGGCTGTTTGTGTGAATCCGAACGATGAACGCTACCGTGATTTGATCGGTAAGAAAGTTATGGTTCCCCTGATAAACAGGGAAATATCGATTATCGCTGATGATTATATCGATATAGAATTTGGTACGGGGGTGTTGAAAGTAACACCGGCCCATGATATCAATGATTATAACATCGGCTTAAAATACAAGCTGCCTGTGATTGACACGTTGAACGCCGACGGTACAATTGCCGATGCTGGTCAATTGTTCGTCGGTCAAGATCGTTTTGTGGCCAGAAAGCAATGGGTGAAAGCCTTGAAAGAAGCGGAGTTGTTGGCCAAACAGGAAAATTACATCCACAATGTGGGTTACAGCGAGAGAACGGATGCGGTGGTAGAACCAAGAATCAGCACTCAATGGTTTATGGACATGCAAATGTTTATGAAGAAGAACCCAGAAGTGCTTTCATCGGTAATGGACGATGAGATAAATTTCTATCCCGCCAAATTGAAGAATACCTATAAGCATTGGATGGAGAATGTGAAAGATTGGAACATTTCACGACAGTTGTGGTGGGGACATCGTATTCCAGCTTGGTATAATGGCAATGGAGAAGTTGTAGTTGCAAAAACGGCAGAAGAAGCGGTAATTGAGTTTGCGAAAAAGTCTATCACAGTAACATCGTCTGAAATAAATCAAGACCCTGATGTACTAGACACTTGGTTTAGTTCTTGGCTGTGGCCGATTTCTGTATTCGATGGAATAGGAGAGCATGCCAACAAAACAGAGCTGGATTATTATTATCCAACCAATGACTTGGTAACCGGGCCAGATATTTTGTTTTTCTGGGTTGCCAGAATGATTATGGCGGGATATGAATTTGAAGGTAAAATGCCTTTCAAAAATGTGTATTTCACCGGATTGATTCGTGATAAACAGCGCAGGAAAATGAGCAAAAGTTTGGGTAACAGCCCAGATGCTTTGGAGTTGATAGAGAAATTTGGTGCAGACGCGGTTCGAATGGGCTTGCTGTTGTGTTCGCCTGCTGGAAACGATATTTTATTCGATGAAACACAGATCGAACAGGGCAGGAATTTTTGCAACAAAATTTGGAATGCGTTTAGGCTAATTCAGGGATGGGAAACAGCGGATACTGACGCTACAATTGCATCTAATCAAGCCAAATTTTATATCGAAAATAGAATCAACGCAGTTTTAGTTGAAAACGAAAAGTTGTTTTCAGAATTCCGTTTGTCGGATGCGTTGATGGCTACATATAAGTTGATTTGGGACGATTTCTGTGCCATTTATCTCGAGGCGATTAAACCCCCTTATGGTGAGCCGATTGCCAAAGTTACCCAGCAGGAGGCACAAGGTGTTTTGCTGCAATTAATGTCGTTGTTACACCCATACATGCCGTTCATTTCTGAAGAAATTGCCAGTTTGATTTCGGTGGACGGTGAATTTGAATCATTGGTAACATCGCCATATCCGCAACCTTCCGCGGTCAATGAAAATCAAGTGGCATCTGAGCCGATGTTGTTGGTTTCTGAAATTCGGAATTTGAGGAATACAAAAGGGCTTTCACCCAAAGAAACGTTGGAGTTGTGGGTGCCTGATGCTGCAAATTCGTTGCGTGCTATGAAGGAATTTGTTGAGAAATTGGCCAATGTGAGTTTGCATTTTGATATCGATTCAAAGCCGGTGAATGGCTTGCCTTTGATCATCGGTGTATATGAAATATGGGTTCAATTGGAGATAGAAGTTGATCCGAAAAAGGAATTGGAAGATTTGGTTAAAGAAAAAGTGTATTACGAGGGGTTTGTGAAGTCGGTGATGGCTAAATTGGGTAACGAGCGATTTGTGCAAAATGCAAAACCCGAGGTGGTTGAAATTGAACGCAAGAAACTTGCCGATGCGAATGAAAAGCTCACGCTCATTCAAAACCGCATGAATCAAATTGGAGGATAACGCAGAATCCCAGCGTTTACCCTGATTCATTCATAATAGTGCTGACTTTTTGAATTATGTCAAATAAACAAATGGCTCCATTTCGGAGCCATTTGTTTATTTCTTGGTTTTTAAATGTTCTATGTGGTAGGAGCCCACATCATTGCCCAGCTTTTTACCTTTTTCAATCGCATCGATAAAATGGATACCTCCATACAATCGTGAAATGCATGCTTGGTTACTAGCTTCTCTGAAGTTCTTGAATTTCCTTACACCCAGCCCAAATTTGTATTCTGCACTGTCTGTGAATTCGTATTCGCCAAAAGTAGCTGTTAATACGCTAGCTGCCGCACTCGATACTACACTGTGTCCAGATGGATACTCCGGAAACGCAGGTGTTTGTATGGGGCTTACCCAACTAGAGTCAATCAATTCGTGCACCGCGGTGATGGGTCTCAAATAATCGGTTTTGTATTTCACATGCCAACAAGTGATAAATGCATCAAATATGGCCGATGACAATCGCATCATCCCGTCTGCTGTTTCTATCAATGAATAATTCTTTTGTCTCGCAACGGTAGAAAACATCGATAACCAATGACCCGCAGGAGAAACCTTCAAAACATTGATGGTGGCATGACCGTAATGAACAGACGCATTTGGATTATCGTCCCAATACCAGGCGGTTTTTAAGTGGTTGGAATCCTTTTTATTGACGGTGTCGTATACCTGTTTGGTGATCGAATAGAAACGAGATGATTTTGATTTGCTGTAAGGTTCTGGTTGTTCGTAGCTAAAATCTTTTACAGAATGAACCAATACGGGACGAATTCTTCCCCAATTGGGCTCTATGGCTTCCATAAAATCCGGGGGTGTTTGTTCCCATGAACCTGCGTTGTTTTTGGTTAAGAAAAATTCTCTACCACGGAA